>WFVH01000077.1 GCA_015491735.1 Gammaproteobacteria bacterium | reverse complement strand
ACTATTCAGCATAGTATGAAACAAGCCGGTAACTGTTCAGATTGCCCCTGAAATTCGTCAGTTCAAGGCGAAAAATGGGAGTTTACGCGTGTAAATGACCATTTTTCAACGCAGAAATGGCGGATTTCAGGGGTGAGCTGAATAGTTACGCATCATCTAACCTTTTCGCTAACCCGATCGCAAACAACCAGACGTTCAGGGCTGAAAGAACGATCCGAATCAAGGCGGCGACCCGCGGGGAATGAGTTATCACCTTGTATACTCGCTTCCCGCGTTGGTAACCCGGCAACAAACAGTTATCCTGTTCAGCCGTCGTGCGCCGGTAAACGACTCCACCCGGCTACAGATGGCGAGGCCGCTGCCGCCAGGTAGCGCAACACCCGGTTCAAGAAGCGGAGTTGTATCGCTGCCCTATCAACTCAATCAGCCGATGCGCAACCTCTGTTTTCGAGCTTCGCGGCAAGGTTGCCCTCCCGCCGCTCCAGAACACCTCCAGCGCATTCTCATCACTCTCGAAGCCGATCCCGGGCCGGCCGACCTGATTGGCTGCAATCATATCCACCCCTTTGGCAACCCGTTTCGCTTCGGCATGCTCCGCCAGCCGTTCCGTCTCGGCAGCAAAACCAACACAGAACGGACCATTGGCCAATCGGGCCACTTCGGCCAGAATATCCGGATTAGGCACCAGCTCCAGAGCGAGCGGGGCATCGTTTTTCTTGATTTTCCTGTCGATGCGCGCTGCCGGCCGGTAGTCCGCCACCGCTGCCGCTGCGATGAATATATCGCAGTTGGTCACCCGGCGCATAACCTCGTTATGCATCTCGCCGGCACTGCGTACTTTTACAAACGCCACTCCATCCGGCCTGGCCAGGGAAGTAACGCCACTCACCAATACCACTTCAGCGCCAGCCCCAACTGCCGCGCTGGCCACAGCATAACCCATCTTGCCGGAGCTGCGGTTACCCAGATAACGTACCGGATCGATATCCTCGAGAGTAGGGCCTGCGGTAACCACAATCCGCAGCCCCGCCAGAAGCGGGGTTTTGAACAACCCTGCCAGCCGCTGTATCAACACCTCCGGCTCCAGCATACGGCCCGCCCCCCATTCACCGCAGGCCTGCTCACCCTCTGCCGGCCCGAACAGGTGCACACCGCAGGTTCTGAGCCTGTCAATGTTCGATTGGGTAATCTTGTTGTTCCACATCCGCCGGTTCATCGCTGGCGCTACCGCCAGTGGCGCGTCGCTGGCCAGGCAGATGGTCGTCAACAGATCATCTGCCAAACCGTGGCTGAGGCGCGCAAGGGTATGTGCCGTAGCTGGAGCAACCAGAATGGCGTCCGCCCAGCGCGCCAGTTCGATATGCTCCATCGCCGATTCCGGCGCTGCCTGCTCCGGCGAACCGCCAAAAACGGTCTGCCCGGACAACGCCTGAAAGGTCAGGGGGGTTACAAATTCCGCTCCCGCCCGCGTCAAAACCACGCGCACCTCCGCGCCTGCCTCTCGCAGCCGCCTCACCAGTTCCGCGCTCTTGTATGCGGCGATACCACCCGTTACCCCCAGCAGTATATGTTTGCCACCCATCTGTTCCATTATTGCAAGTGTAACAAAACATCCGTTATCTTGTGGCCCTGTTTTCTTTGACGGGGCACGGCAATGGCACTCGATGATGACTGGTTTACCGAAATCTGCGCGGAATCCGGCAGCGCATTTTCTCTCAGGGTAAAAGAAAAACTTCACCAGGAGCAAACCCGGTTTCAACGAATCGAGATCTATGAGACCGAACGGTTTGGAACATTGATGGTGATCGATGGATTCATCATGTTGTCGGATTACGATAATTTTTTCTATCACGAAATGATGAGCCACCCGGTGCTGTTCACCCACCCGGACCCACAGCAGGTGGTGATCATTGGCGGCGGTGACTGTGGCACTCTCCGTGAAGTACTCAAACACCCGGAGGTAAAACGGGTGGTTCAGGTTGAGATCGATGAAAGGGTTACCCGTCTCTCCGAACAGTATTTCCCGGAGCTGTGCGAAGCGAATGACGATCCTCGGGCCGAGTTGCTTTTTTCCGATGGCATCCGGTGGGTCAGGGAGGCGGATCCCGCTTCAGTTGACATCATCATCGTGGACAGCACGGATCCTCTCGGCCCGGCAGAAGGGCTGTTTACCGCCGCTTTCTACCGGGACTGTTTCAGGGTTCTTGGTGCCGACGGCCTCATCGTACATCAGAGTGAGTCTCCCTTGATTCACCAGCAACTAATCCGGGACATGCGTTGCGCCATGGAGCGCGCGGGCTTCCCGCAGCAGCTGACCATCAACTTTCCCCAGCCGGTCTATCCATCTGGTTGGTGGAGTGCGACACTGGCCGGGAAAAGGGGCAAACCAACCCGTTTGCGCAAACGGGCATGCCAGAACAAAACATTTCCCACCCGATACTATAATTATGCTATTCACCTGGCAGCCATGGCCATACCGGAGTTCTGGAGGGAGGGGACAACTGAAAGCGCTGTCGTTAACCCGGTCACCCTGTAGCCGGCAGCCAGGGGAAACAAAGCAGGCAACATGCGAACATCGGTACAGAGCCAAGTGTTCAGGAGGGTTCTTCCAGAAGTTTCAGATCGATCCAGAAGGTGCTCCCCACGCCCGGCTCACTCCAGACACCCAGGGTGCCACCCATCAGGTCGGTCAACCGTTTTGCTATCGCCAGGCCCAGTCCGCTGCCCTGTATGGCGCTGTCCTCTTTTCCCAGCCGATCAAACGGTTCGAACAACTGCCGCAACTTCCCGGGGAAGATGCCAATACCGGTGTCACTGACGTTGATCCGTACCTTTCCCGATTCGACCAGGGCACTGAAGCTGACACAACCATTTATCTTGTTGTACTTAATCGCATTGGAGCCCAGATTCAGCAATACCTCCTTCAACCGCACCCGGTCTGCCAACAAGACGATATCTTCTGCAACCGGCATCAGTTCAAGGGTCACATTCCGCTCCCTGGCCAGCGGTTCCAGCAACGCCCTGCACTCCTGCAAAATTTCCCTGGCAGACACCGGACAAGACTCCACGCGCAGACTGCCTGTCTCGATTTGCGAGAAATCCAGCACATCGTCGATCAGTTCGAGCAGGTGCCACCCTGCATTCAGTATCTGATCAACCCCTTCACGATGGGAGCCGCTCAAAGGAGCCGCCTCGTCTGTCTGCATCAGCTGCGCAAAACCAAGAATGGCATTCAGCGGCGTCCGTAATTCATGGCTGATGCGGGAGATGAACTCGGTTTTGGCCCGATTGGCTCTCTCCGCTGAAATCCGCGCTCTTATCAGTTCCGTTTCCATCGCCTTGCGGCCAGTAATATCACGCAAAATGCTCTGAATAACCCGCTGGCCACCAAACTCGACAACAGCACAGGAAAACTCCACCGGCAATACCCGCCCATCCTTGCGCAGTATCACCCCGCCGCGGAAAGAGTCGACCTTGTTTTTCAACACCGCTTGATGCAGTTCAAGCACCTTTGGGCGAACGGTTTCCGGCACCAGTTGCTGTACGGGCATGTTGACCAGCTCTTCCCTGGCGTAGCCCGTCAATTTTTCTGCTCGACGATTGGCGGTAATCAGCCAACCATCCATATCGGTCAACAGAATGGCATCGTTTGCCTGCTCCAGCAACGCCCGGTGCTTTTTTTCCGATCGCTGCAACGCGATTTCCACCTGTTTGAACGAGGTAATCTCTGACTGAACAAAAAAATACAACCCGGTTCCCCCTGGCTCCCCGGTAACAGGGGTTACGGTCACATCCACCCAATAATCCGTGTTATGGCGCGTTATCTGATGAATCTCCCCACGCCATACGCCGTCCCGGGAGAGCGCATCGCGCAGCTGGTTCCAAAAGCTGTCTGAGTATGTCTCCGGCAGTAACATCCGGTAGTTGCCCCCCAGCAGCTGTTCCATGCGGTACGCTGAAACGAGGCACATTTTTTCATTGGCAAAGAGAATGTTTCCCGACGGATCGGTTATGCAGATGATCGCATGCTGCGAGACGGCATCGAGCAGCGATTGGCGGCTGACCGGGAATGGTCCGTCCGCCGGGGGTGAGCAGCCTTCCCCGTTGCTGGCGAGGGGTGACGGGACTGTTTGTGTTGTTGTCTGAATCATACCGCCTATATCGACAGACACGCGGATTTCCTGTACAGGGCGCTGCTGCCCAGGGATTTCAGGGGGATGATCGGCCGTGCAAACGCTCCTGACCCCGCATCGTAAAAATGCTCCGGGGGACAGTACCGGGGTTATCATCTGCGCCACCTCCACCCTTCCTTGAGGTGTCGATCCGGACCGATGTCAAGATGAATTCCATAACTTTTAGATTGACTTTACAATTAGACATGATCTAATCTTGCGCCGGGATACGTTGATTGAACTTTCAACGTAACTACTCGGTGAGTTACCTTCCAATAAAATCAGAATGGAGAACATATCATGAATATAATCGGAAAAAGGTATGCAGCCGCCTGCCTGTTTTTCCTCTTTTCTGCTGGTTTTTCCGGCGCCCAGGCGGAGCTGACAGAACAGCAGACCCTGGGAAAACTGCTTTTCTTCGATGAGCGGCTGTCGGAACCCGATGGGCAGTCGTGCGCAAGCTGCCACCACCCCGATGCCGGTTTCGCCGATCCGGATACCAATCTCCCGGTGTCTGAAGGCGTCATTCCCGGCCGCTTTGGCGGCAGAAATTCCCCCGCCGCAGCTTATGCTGTCTTTTTTCCGGAGTTCAGTTATACCAATGGTGTCGCCATTGGCGGGCAGTTCTGGGATGGCCGCGCTGCCAATCTCACCGAGCAAGCGAAAGGACCCTTTCTGAACCCTGTCGAAATGGCCAATCCTGATAAAGCGACCGTTATCGCGGATATCCAGAGCTCCAGCTATATCGAGCTTTTTGAAAAGGTGTGTGGCCCAGTCACGGATATAGACGCCGCCTATGACTGTACAGCGGAAGCTATCGCGGCCTACGAAGGTTCGAGTGAATTGAATCAGTTTACGTCGAAATTCGATATGGTCATGGCCGGGAAAGCAAGATTTACCCGCCAGGAACGGCGTGGAAGAATGCTGTTCAACGGGCGGGCCAGATGCAGCCAGTGCCACCTCAGCGGTGGTATGATGGGCATGGGCGGAGGACGTGGCATGGGAATGGGTGGCTCCTCCTCCGAACCCATCCTGTTTACTGATTTTCGGTACCACAACCTGGGGTTGCCAAAAAACACCGAATATCCGCTGGAACAACAGCCCATCGATCGGGGGCTGGGTGGTGAGCTGGGCATAGCTGCGGAGAATGGCAAATTCAAAACGCCTCACCTGAGAAATATCGCCCTGACGCCACCCTATATGCACAACGGGGTGCTGAAAACACTGAAGGAGGTGGTGCATTTCTATAACACCAGGGATATTCCCGGACTATGGAATCCCCCGGAGGTGCCGGAAAACATGGAGACCAGACGAATGGGAAATCTTGGACTCAGCAGCAGGGATGAGGATGCCATCGTCGCCTTCATGATGACATTTACCGACGGTTATGTTCCTGAAAGCAGCGATGCAGGTGACAATGGCGGCGGCCATCGCTGGCGTCACGGCCGCCGTTAACCAGAGCGTTTGACAACGCGGACGGCAACCGGCTGACTGTGTGTCGGCCGGTTTTTTGTCCAGCAGTGGCCCTGTCAGCGCAATTTGAATCTAATCGGCATTCGCATCAGCACAGGAACAGGTTTGCCATTGATATTGCCAGGGGCGAAGGTCGAGGCTCGAATAGCAGCAATCGCAGCCTGGTCGAAACCGGAGCCGGCCGACTGAAGCAGTTTAATATCGCGAACCTTGCCGCCGGCATCAACATACACCTCCAGCTTTACCGTGGCCTCCCTGCCCTGCTCACGCAAGGAGCCGGGATAAACCGGTTGCTGTTTATGAATAAAACGGGGTGCAGCAGTTAATTTATAGAAAGGAACCGGGTCAGCCAGCTGATCGCGTTGAGGCTCGCTCCTCTGCACGCTCCGCTGATGTGGTTTCCCGGTAGCAGAAACCGCTTTTGGCCGTTCCGGTGGTACCGGCTCCGCCACTTGCGCCCGGACATTCGGTTGCCGAACGGGCGTTTTGGGTTGAAGCGGTATTTTGGGGGATACCTTCTCTACTGCTTTCGCTGGCCGCGGCTGTCTGGACGGCCGGGCTTTCTCTTCCGGCTGCTTCTGCGAAGGCATGACCAACGGAGCCACTGGCGCCTCTTTCCGGGCAAATCCGATAGTAAGCTTTGCCGGGGTGAGTGTAACCGGGGCGGGGTTTCCTTCTCCCAAACTGCTCAACACGGTGAACAGCAGCAAATTTATTGCTGTTCCCGCCACGACAGCTACTGGCCAGAATCGACCGATGGAGGAAACAGGCGGGATTTTACCCCTTTCAGATGGCGGTTGCCTGTGGCCCTGCCGGGGAGACAGATCGAGCAGTTCAGCCCTTTCACCACCCTGACTTACCAGATATTTTATGGATGTCAAACCCAGCATCGGATTACCGCCCGCCACTATCCGGAGCCTGAAGGTTCGGGGGGGAGACCGCATCGGTTACGATACCTATCTGCTGTGCCCCTCCCTGTTTGCAGGCATCCATGATACGAACAAGAGCTTCGGTTGCCGCCCGGCGATCCACTTCCAACACGACCGCGCTGCCCGGCTTTTCCGCCAGCCGTTGCTTGACCAGCCGTCTCACGCGATCAGCCGTTATCCTCTCTTCCTCATGAAAGAATAGACCATTCTCATCAACGGTGAAACTCAACGTCTCATCAGGCAGGGATTCCGCACTGGCAGCAGCAGGACGCTCGATGATCAACCCATGGTTATCGGGAAAAATAGTCGTCACCATAAAGAATATGAGCAATAGAAATACCACATCTATCAGCGGCGCCATCGAAATTTCAGGCGTTCCCGCCTGTAGTTTCGGAAGTTTGATTGGCGACGGTTCATGTAGCTCCATAAATCTGAATGCCTCACTGCCCGGTTAGGTATCCCAAAATGAAAAATCGCGCGGAGAAACGCTTAAAAACCCTAGGGGGCGTTCTCAATTAACAAGACCACACTGCCGGGCCTCTGTTTTCGCCCAACGGCGTTATCACTTGCTTATGTGGAAACAACCACACCGCGCTCGTTCTGCCTCGCTGGACAAAAACAGAGGCCCGGCCCTTCGGGTTGCGCCTGAAAAAGCGCCATGCTGCGTTGTTCGTCGTTCATTTACAACAGCAAACATCTCTCCTCACGCTTTGCCTGGCGCTTTTTCAGGCACAACAGAGCGGTCTTGTTAATTGAGAACGCCCCCTAGCCATACCGATTGTATAGCATCAACATGCTCTGTTCAGTGACCGCCATCAGAAATCCCAGCCGCCGCACCAGCAGATGATGAATGAAAATTACCGGGATGGCGCAGATCAAGCCACTGGCAGTCGTCAGCAGGGCTTGCGATATGCCGTGGGCCATCTGGGCGGGATCGCCGGTTCCATGGGTGGCGATAACCTCGAACACCTCGATCATTCCAATCACGGTTCCCAACAGCCCCAGCATGGGCAGCAATGATCCAATGATAGCGATGGTTGGCAATGTTCCCTCCAGCCTGGGCATCAGCTCGGCCAGCTGAATATTCATCTGCTTGGCCAGATCGGAGCGATTGTTGATCTCCTTCCAGTTCAGCCGGTGCAGCAGCACCGCTACCGGGCTGCCATTGCGCCCTTTGGGTTCCATCGGCTGATAGGATGGATTGTTCTCCAGACCTTGCTGATCATGCAGCGCCTGTTTTATCCAAAGATGCACCTGGATTGCGCGTTCAGCGAGCATGATAAAAGCGATCCACGCGGTGAAAAAAATAATCCACATAATGGGACCGCCACGCTCCATCAAACTTGAAAAACCTTCCAACATTCTATAAGCCTCTGTTTTTCCCCTTGTCCAGGTGATAGGTTAGAACCTGTCGATCAGGCTCAAAATACTGCCGTTATCCCGAAAAACGGCATAAAAGGCAGTCCGGTAACCTTTTTGGGGCGATTATAGTTTTGATAACGGCTGCCAAAATCGTAGCGGATAATGTTTTCATGCCGGGTAATGTTTTGCAGTTCGAGATAAAGGTTCAGTTTCCATCTATCTATCGGTATGTCCCGGTCGATACGCAAGTCAAGGCTGAAATAGGTGGGTAGCCGGGCACTGTTCAGTTTTCCATAAACAGGCCGCCAGCGCGTTCTCCCATCCGGCAGGGTTTCCTGGTAATTGCCGGTCACCGGCGTATAGGGTTTACCGGAGGCGGCCTGAAGCTTGATCCCCCAGTTCCATTTGCTGGCAAACCCGGGCATCGGTTGTTTCCAGACCAGTGTGAACGTATGCGGCTGATCGCCAGCAGAGGGGTACTCCTCTCCCGTCAGCTGATTGGTACGGTTCGATTCCCCCCAGGAGTAGCTCAACCAACCCATCTTCCGCCCCTCCTGCCGGCGCTTGATGAGCAGATCGAAACCGTAGGCCTCTCCCTCGCTTTTATTTGCATAATTTTCTCCCGGCCCACCTTCCGGCACTCTGACCACGAGACGCTTCATGGGCTTATGATAGGCCTCCGCCTGAACAGACCAGCGGGGAGTCATCTGATACTGGACTCCAACAATCCGGTGTTCGGCTTCGGTAAAACGGAGCTTTGGTGTACCAAACCCCTCTATCATCTTTTCACCGCTGGGCATCTGGAAATAACGTCCCCAGCTCGCCGTGAACACAAGTTTGTCATTGAGCCGGTATTCAGTGCCGATCCGCGGCGCCAGCCCCGACATATCGACTCCTGCCGTACCGGTTATGCGGCTATACCGCAATCCCACGGTGCTGCTGAAACGGCTGCCCCAGGCCTTGCGTTGTTTGACGAACAAAGCCTGCGTATTGGCGTACAATGTGGATGACTGCCGGAATTTTTCCGATCCGGTAAAGTCATAGAACGGCTCATCTTCCGCAGGAGGAGCCGATATATAGAGGTCGACCGGAGCCTCGACATAGGTCAGCTCCACTCCGCCAGTGATACTGTTTTCTCCCTCCCCCTGCCAGGAGATCTCGGGCTGGAGACGTGTCGTGCGGACGGTGCTGTCGGCAAAATAGGGAAGACCGGAGTCCGGATCTCTTCCAAGGGAGATATCATCGCGCTGCTCCCCCTGCGACAGCGCCAGATAACTGCTCCATCGGGAGTCCCACTGCTGCTGCCAGGTCAGCCCCAACGTCTGATACGAACTATCCTGGCTCAGTTCACCCACCAGCTCGGGATCAGAGTTGGCCGCGGTCTTGTTGTCCAGCTTGAGTTCGTCTCCGGCCGAGAAATACTGCACCTCTATCGTCCCGTTGGCAAGCTCCCGGCGCCAGAGCGCCTGGGCATCATGGAATTGCGGAACAGTAATCACCTGGTCATCGTTGTCGTCTTCATTCCCAAGGGCAGAGTTGAAACCATCGGGTGAAGTAAACAGGTCGATGTAACTGCGCCGGGCCGCAACGTAAAAACTGTCGCGCCCGTTGGCTCGGCCAATTGGCCCTTCAATGAGGAAGGATGACTCAAAGGTGCCGATATTGTATTGCTGATGAAATCGATCGTTTCGCGGCGGACGCAGCCGGATATCCAGCATGCCGCCCAGCCGATCCATATACTCTACCGGGTACCCCCCCAGGAACAGGTTGAAATCCTTTATCAAGGCGGGATTGAGGGTCGAACGCAACCCTCCCCAGTGGTACAGATAACCAACCGGCAAGGTATTTATCCACACCCCGTTATCCTCCGGGCTGCTGCCGCGGACATATACCATTCCGCTGTTTCCATTGACCGGAACCACGCCAGGCAAGGACTGAATAACCTTCAGCGCATCTCCCTGGCCTCCGGGAGCAGCCGTTATCTCCTCATGCGTAAGGGTCACTTTCGATACCTTTTCCGGAATATACTCAGCAACCACCTCCAGCCCTTCACTCTCGACAGCGAGTGGGGTAAGCAGAATCTTCACTGTCTTTTTCTTGGGATTCAGCGGGAAATCAGCGGCAGCGTAACCAACCGCCAGAATTTTGATCTGCACCGGGAACCTTACTCCCTCAAACGACACCGTTCCCCGGTGATCAGTGGTATCGTGCACGGCCGAATCCCGGCCAAGCACGACGGTAGCATCCTCCACCGGCTCTCCGGTAATCTTGTTGACAATAATGAGTGTGAGCGTTGTTGCCGCCGCTGAAGGCTGGGGAATGAGGACGAAAGCGAGTACGGCAACAACTGTCAGAAAACGTATCATCCCCTGTAACCGATTGGATATATAATCATTATGTAACTATTCAGCTCACCCTTGAAGTTCGCCATTTCTGCGTTGAAAAATGCTCATTTACATGCGTAAACTCCCATTTTTCGCCTTGAGCTGACGAACTTCAAGGGTAATCTGAACAGTTACCGGCTTGTTTCATACTATGCTGAATAGTTACATCATTATTACCATTGCGGGGAGATCAACCACCCCCTCGCCGGCCAGTTCAAGCAGGGTACGCCATCTCCTGGAGCAGGCGCTGCTCCTCCGGCTTTGGCTCCCAAGTATAACAAACCCCATACACCACAACCGAAAAGGGCTGCAAAAAACCCCGCTTTCGCGGGGCTTCTTGCAGCACCGGGCTTCCCCCCGATGGAGCTATCGACCCGGCAACGCCATCGTGTTGCCGGATGAATAACTATTCGTCACCACTGAATGCCCCCAGCAAATGAAGCAAACTGGTAAACAGGTTAAAAATAGCGACAAACAACGTAATGGTCGCCAATATATAATTGGTCTCTCCACCATTCACTATCTCACTGGTTTGATACAGGATCAACCCGGACATCAACAGCACAAACATGGCGGAAACCGCCAGAGACAACCCGGGCATCGAGAAGAAGAAAGCAGCCAGCCCGGCAAGAAACGCCACCAGGATCCCCACCATCAGGAACCCACCCATAAAGCTGAAATCTTTGCGGGTCGTTATTGCATAAGCCGACAGGCCGAGGAAAATAGCCGCGGTTCCCCCCATAGCCATTGCCACTATCTGACCACCATTAGGCAAACCAAGATAGGCATTGATAAGAGGGCCCAGCGTCAACCCCATGAATCCCGTCAGTGCAAAGACGAAAACCAGCCCAAGCGCACTATTACTAAACTTCGACGTCAAGAACAGCAAACCAAAATAGCCGGCAAGCGTGATGAGAATCCCCATCGGAGGCAAATTCAACATCACGGATACCCCGGCAGTCGCCGCACTGAACAACAGTGTCATGGACAACAACAGATAGGTATTGCGGATCAGTTTATTGGATGCCAGAACCCCCTCTCGGCGGGTCGTGGCTACAGTCTGATTGGTTATCATCGATTTCTCCTGTTACGGAATCATTGCCAGTATAAGACAACAGTTGCCAAACATAGTTCAAGCATACTGAAACGGTGATAAATAGCAAGATGCATCTGCCATGAATGTGAACCTGTTCACTCCATTGAACCGGCAATGTAACTATATTCAGCATAGTTATGAAACAAGCCGGGTAACTGTTCAGCTCACCCCTGAAATTCGCCTTGAACTGACGAATTTCAGGGGTGAGCTGAACAGTTACCCGGCAATAACGGATGCCGCATTCAGGGTTTCAGGTATCAGGCAGGAACGAGAGGCAGATTGCAGACAATGATTGCTCCATTGGCATAAGCGGCAGCGCCGGGCCATCTGTTCTTGAAACCCCTGACCATTTTTTGATTATGGAAGACAGACCGGCACACGACGGCTGAACACGATATATTATGCTACCGGGTTAATAATAACCCGGCAACGGAAGGCTGGCATTTTCACTCCTGTTTAGGTAGCCTATTCTGCCGTACTGGAGGGTTGGCTGAGCGGTTGAAAGCACCGGTCTTGAAAACCGGCATGGGTTCACGCCCATCCAGGGTTCGAATCCCTGACCCTCCGCCACTTTTTTCTCACCCAGACATTTGCCCTCAGAGATGAGCACACCTTGTGACAGTATCCGGGCCGTAACGTGGCGAAACAGCCTGTTGTATCTGCTTGATCAGCGCCTGCTGCCGCACCGGCAAATCTACCTCAACTTCGACAAAGCCGGTGCAGTAACCCGGGCGATACGGGATATGGTGGTACGCGGGGCGCCCGCTATCGGGATCGCAGCGGCCTATGGGGCTGTGCTGGCTGCCCGTTCCGCCTTCGCCTCCTCCGGCTCGAACTGGCGAAAAGCCTTCGAAGCAGATCTCGCCATGCTGGCCGCAGCCCGGCCGACGGCAGTCAACCTGACCTGGGCGCTGGAACGCATGCAGCGGATCATCGGGAACATACAGGGAGACCCGGAACCAGCGCTGCTACAGGAGGCAAGACGGATTCACCAGGAGGACATCCAGGCCAACCACCGAATGGGAGAGCTCGGCGCCGCGCTGATTGAGCAGCCCTGTTCGGTGCTGACACACTGTAACGCCGGCTCCCTGGCAACAGGTGGATACGGTACGGCTTTGGGGGTTATCCGCAGCGGTTTCGCCAAGGGGATGATAAACAACGTATTTGCGGATGAGACCCGCCCTTGGCTGCAGGGTGCCCGTCTTACCGCCTGGGAACTGGTACAGGATCAGATCCCTGTTACCCTGTTGGCCGATGGCGCCGCCGCCTGGCTGATGAAGCAGGGTAAAATCGACTGGGTCGTCACAGGCGCCGACCGTATCGCAGCCAATGGCGATACGGCAAACAAGATTGGAACCTATAACACTGCCCTGGCCGCCCGCCACCACGGTGTAAAATTCATGGTGGTGGCACCGGTTTCGACAATCGATCCATCTATTCCGGATGGCAGCGGAATCCCGATAGAGCAACGCCCTCAGGCCGAATTGCTGTCGCTGGCCGAGCAATCCATTGCCGCAGAAGGCGCTTCCGCCTGGAACCCTTCATTCGATATAACACCGGCAGAGTTAATCGATGCTATAGTTACAGAAAGGGGGATCGTGCTAAAACCGGACGCCCAGGGAGTCGCAACCCTGTTCCACAAGCGTACCGGCGCCTGAGTTCTGGCCATCCTCCACCGCCCCGGGGAACCGGCCGACAAAAAGGAAATATCATCACGATGAACAAAAATGAAGAGGCGGTCGCCAGCTATTGTGATGGCTTTCTATGCTCCCAGGCCATCTTGTCGGTATATGGAGAAGAGGAAGGGCTTGAACGCGAGCTGGCGCTGAAAATTGCCACCGGCCTGGGGGGCGGGATGGGGCGGACAGCCCACACATGTGGCGCGGTTACCGGCGCTATTCTTGTCATCGGCCTGAAAAAAGGCCCGGTGTCGGTTAACGATATCGCGGCGAAAGAGGAGACCTACTACCTGGTAAGGGAGTTCCTCAACCGCTTCCAGGCAGACAACGGCTCCGTAGTCTGCCGGGAGTTGCTGCAGTGCGATATCGGAAGCCCGGAAGGATACCGGCAGGCGTGCGAAGAGGGCCTGTTTGACAAGATTTGTCCCCGTCTGGTGGATAGCGCGGTCAAGATACTGGAAGAGATGAAAAAGCAGCAATGAGATTTGGGGGGCGTTCCGCTGCGAGGAGCGCCTTGCCCTGAACGCTGACAGGCCAACTGAATCCGTAACTATTCAGCATGGTATGAAACAGGCCGGTAACTGTTCAGATTGCCCCTGAAATTCGTCAGTTCAAGGCGAAAAATGGGAGTTTACGCGTGTAAATGACCATTTTTCAACGCAGAAATGGCGAATTTCAGGGGTGAGCTGAATAGTT
>WFVH01000076.1 GCA_015491735.1 Gammaproteobacteria bacterium | reverse complement strand
CATTGATGGTGAAGTCCCGCCTGACAGCATCCTCCTCAAGCGTGCCGTAAACGTTATCACGTACCACCATGCCGTTGCGGGTCTCCCCTTCGCCATTTCCACCATCGCCATGATGACCGCGAAAGGTCGCCACCTCGATGATTTCACCCCGGAAATAGACATGCGCCAGACGAAAGCGGCGCCCGATAAGGCGACAGTTGCGAAACAGCTCCTTCACCTTTTCAGGAGTGGCATTGGTCGCCACATCGAAATCCTTTGGCTCCCGACCCAATAGCAGATCACGCACACCGCCACCCACCAGATAGGCTTCAAATCCGGCATCTTTCAGGCGGTACATAACCTTCACAGCGTTGTCGCTGATGCTGTTACGGGAAACGGGATGTTCGGAGCGGGGGATGATGACCGGGGATGATGCTGGCTGAGGGTCTCGTGTCCGTACTTCCCAAAAGCGCTTGAGCCAGGAGAACATCCGGGTATAATAACACAAAATAACACAGAGCTGTACAACACTGCTCCCATCGTCTAGCGGTCCAGGACGTCGCCCTCTCACGGCGAAAACAGGGGTTCGAGTCCCCTTGGGAGTACCATCTCCGGTTCATCCTTCCCGCCAGCCTGAAAACCGGCCTCCCAACCCCTTCGGGCAGGCTTTGCCACCGTTTGTCCGGGGTAACTATTCAGCTCACCCCTGAAATCCGCCATTTCTGCGTTGAAAAATGGTCATTTACACGCGTAAACTCCCATTTTTCGCCTTGAACTGACGGATTTCAGGGGCAATCTGAACAGTTACCGGCTTGTTTCATACCATGCTGAATAGTTACTGTCCGGGTTAATAAAGTTTACCAACCGCCATTCCGATAGAGTGTTCAATACAGGCTCCGTACAGCGTCCGGGCCTTCCATCATCCAGATCCGGGAGAACCTGCATGAACCGTCGCAACCGATCATTAATCCGGCAGCAATCCGTATCCCGTTCCGATTCCGGGTTTCAAGAACAGGCGGCAACGCCGGGCCGGCGGCCGGCCTATCTGATTGCCGGTGCAATGGCGCTGGCTGGCAACATGGCCCTGGCCGCTCCTTTCGGCACTTTCGACCCCCGTTCGATGGCGATGGGAGGCACCGGGGTCGCCTCCGGTACCGGCGCCAATGCAAGCTTCTATAATCCTGCGCTGCTCGCGAATGAGCAAAAATGGCATATCGAATTTCCCGTGGTGGGCCTGCGGGCCGCCGATCCGGATGAACTGCTGTCCGAACTGGAGAAGTTTCAGAACGATGGCGAACTGACCACCCTGGAGAGCGCCGTCAGCGCATTCAACAACAATCCCGGATTCGAAGAGAAAGAAGCGGTTATCTCCGGCATGCGCAAAGCCAATGCCAGGGTGGAGACCTTCAGCGGCAAACCGCTGGAGGGTGATTTTTTTGCCGGCTCCGTTGTGGCTATCCCGGGAAACGGTTCTGGCATGGCGCTCCATATCTCGGGATCGGCGGCCGGCAGCGGGCAACTTGTCTACAAGGATGCGGAAACGGTCAACGATCTGACCCGTGAGCTGGATGAAATATTCGATATCCAGGCAGCACTCAGAGACGCCATCTCGGCAAATGACAACGAAGCTGCAGCCAGCGCCCTGAGAGAGTTGGACAGCTTCATCAACCGCAGCCAGTTTGTCAACGCCTCCACAATCAACGATGACATTGTGATTTCACTCAATGAGGACGCGACAAAACCCCGGTCGGAGATTCTGACTCGCGCTATCGCCAGTGCAGAAATCGGTTTTTCCTATGCCAGGAGTTTCGATTTCGGCTCTGGCAAACTGGCTATCGGCATTACACCCAAATTCCAGAAGATTACTACCGTGGATTTCAAGGCCGACGTTGATACCGATCCCGACACCATCGCTATCGAGAACTATAGAGAGGACAGCTCCAGCTTCAACCTCGATATTGGCGTTTCCAAACACTATAACAATGGTGTAACCACCGGAATTGTTGCAAAAAATCTGGTTTCACAGCGTTTCAGGACCGCCAATGTAACCGGGCGGGGTGATATCGAACAGAAACCGCAACTGCGCTTCGGCGCCGCCCACGCAAAAAACTGGAATCCGGCAATCGGAACAACGGTGGCCCTGGATGTGGACATCACCGAAAACGAAGTGGCTTTCGATGGCAAAAGCCGCCAGCTGGGGGTTGGTGCCGAGCTGGATTTCTACTCCACCGTTCAGTTGCGAATGGGTTACCGCACCGATCTAAGCGCGGAGAACCATGCCGATACCCTTACCGCCGGCCTGGGGATATCTCCATTTGGAATGCACATCGATCTGGCAATTTCGGCATCTGCCAATCTGGAGCAGGCCTACGGCGGGATCCAGTTCGGACTGCGCTACTGACGCATGTTTTTCCGGGTATGGCCCGGCGGCGCCACCATCCCGCCGGTGAGGGTTCATATACCGTATGCAAGACGCAACAGCGTCAGAGGATGCTCTGCCCGGCTGCCATTGGCCAACCCCATTTCAATCTGACGCCCTGCCCTCGGGCAACCGCTGCCATAATGGTCGGGCATGACCTGGCGTATCCTGCCCAGCAGGTGTTCACCGGCGGCCAGGGGCATGTCGCAGCGCCCGCTACCGGAGCCACACCCCCCTCCCGCGCCGATACAGCCGGCCATGGTTTCAACGTGAGTACCGGGAACCAGGCTCAATATATCCCGCGTCTCGCTACTGACATCCCGCTCGCTCGAGAAGCAGGACAAGTGGAGCAGAACCACCCCCAGCGGATGTTTGAAGTCGACCCTCAGCTTATCCGCTTCGAACTGCCGCACCAGGTACTCAAACGGTTCGGCTATCGCATTCCTTACCTTCTGAACCTGCGGATCATCGGGGAACATCAAAGGCAGCCACTGCCGGAACATCTGGACACAGGAGGGCAGTGGCGCCACGATATGCCACCCTCTCTCCGCCCACCCGGCCAGCACCGGAATGTCGACCGCTTTCGCTCGCGCCACCGCATCCAGATCGCCCAGTTCCAGCCGGAGCCTGCCACAACAGCGCTCCGTTTCAGTCAAGACGACCGGAATGCCATTGTGCTCGAACACCGCGATCAGATCCCCCCCCAGATCCGGCGCATTGAAATTACCATAGCAGGTGGCAAACAGTACCACACCGCCATCCACCTCCGGAATGCCGGCGGAGGGGGAGATGAGCCGTCTGCACCGCTTGCGCAATGTATCGCGGTGAAAGGGGGGCAATGCACTCTCCCGGGGCAGATGCAGCCTCCCGTGTGCCGCGGCGCGGCCGACAACCGCACTGATAATCCGTGCCACTCCCGGAATGGCAGCCAGCCGGCCTATCCCGTCTGGAGAAGCAAGTAGCCGCTCCCGGAAAGAAACTCCCCGGCTACGATGCCTGACCGCCCTGGCGCGCAGCATCAACTGGGGGAAATCCACTGCCCACTCATGAGGTGGAACGAACGGGCACCGGATGGCGTAGCAGCGATCGCAAAGATAGCAGGTGTCTACCACCTTCCAGTAGTCCCGTTTTGCAACGCCATCCATCTCCATGGTTCCAGAACCATCCACCAGTTCAAAAAGCGTGGGGAAGGCATCACACAGGTTGAGGCAACGCCGACAGCCGTGGCAGATGTCAAAGATGCGCTCCATCTCCGAAAGCAGCTTCTCCTCGTCCCAGAAATCCGGCTCCTTCCAACTCAAGGGTGGACGGAACGGGGCTTCACCGTTCTGGCTCTGCCCGCATGTCGCCCTCTCACCACCGCTCACGAGGCTGTTATCCCGCTCCCCGGAGTTACGGCCGGAGCAATCATCTTCCGCCTGCATCTGCTCTCCTGTTTCCATGGTTCATACCGGTTATTCACAGTGGGACCCATATGCCCGGTTGCCGGCCAATGGTAGACATCCGGGTGCCAAGGCAATAACATTACCGGCCCGGCGTTCAAGGGACACCCTTTTGCTATCGATTGCCTTGGTAACCCGGCCACATAATATATGTCGTATGCAGAGCCTCAGGCCTCCCCCCTGTCAAGGCGCATGCCGCCGGCAAGGGTCGCTCCCCTGGCAAGGCACGCAACGCCGGGAGGGGAGAGTCCTGAGGCTCCTGACCGATTGACAGGAAAAAGACAGGCCGGGTTAACAGTAACCCGGCCACCTTGCATTGATTGTTGTAACAACTCGGCAAATTGTAAAATTTTAGGGTAATTGTTCAGATAACCCCTGAAATTCGTCAGTTCAGGGTGGAAAATGTGAGTTTACGCGCGTAAACAGCCCTTTTTCAATGCGGAAATGGCGGATTTCAGGGGCAATCTGAGCCGTTACGTTTATTGTTTGATATGATCCATTACCTTGCAATCAGGTTAAAGAGCATCTGTGACAAAAAAGCCAACCAAAAGCAAAGTGGCCACCCTGGATTTCGAGGCCGCCCTGGGAGAGCTGGAAAATCTCGTGGAGCGGATGGAGAAGGGGGAGCTGTCACTGGAGGAGTCCCTGCAGGATTTCGAGCGCGGTATCGAGCTTGCCCGGAAATGCCAAACGGCGCTTCAGGAGGCGGAGCAGCGGGTTCAGCTTCTGGCCGGGGAAAACGGCGATGACGGACTGGTTTCCTTTGCCGATGACAGCCGCCCGGACGGGCAATAGCGGTTTACCCCGGCCGTCATCAACCCCACAATGGATCTGTCGTGGCAACGCTGCAACACAACCGGCCTGAATCGAAGCGTGAAATGCTGCTCTGCGGACTCCCCCGCCGCCTGACAGGCCTCCACGGATTTGAACTCCCCGTGTGCTTTGACTCGCTACCATTAACCCGGCAACAGGATATGCCGCATGCAGGGTTTCAAGCGCCGGTGGAAACAAGACGCAGCTTGCAGGCAATGGTTGCTCCATTGGCAAAGGCGGCAATGCCGAACCAATTGACTATAAAAGGCAGGCCGTCGTGTGCCGGTCTGCTGCAAGGTGGCAAAACGGCGCTGGAGTCGCCCTCCGGCAAGTTTTGCCGACGCCGCCGGCAAACCGGCGCACGACGGCTGAATACGATACATGTTTTTACCGGGTTGATAACAGATAGCTCAGTCACTCAATCCCGCGGCAAACAGCTATTGGACATGAACAACAGAGCCGACCGGAACAACGCCAGATGATTGACATCCCGGCAATGCAGGGCTACCGCAGCCGCATCGAAGCATCTTTCGAACGCTGGCTTCCCGGAGCAGCGACCCACCCCACGCGCCTCCATCAGGCGATGCGCTACGCAGTCCTGAACGGCGGCAAGCAGATACGGCCGCTGCTGGTCTACGCAAGCGGCCACGCTCTGGATGTGCCGGTGGAGACGCTTGATGACCCTGCCTGCGCAGTGGAGCTCATCCATGTGTTCTCTCTTGTGCACGATGATCTCCCGGCAATGGATGATGACGATCTGCGCCGGGGGAAGCCCACCTGTCACAAGGCTTACGATGACGCCACAGCCATACTCACTGGCGATGCCCTGCAGTCACTGGCCTTCTACATACTCGCCCACAGCAAGCATATTGATGTTCCTCCCCGGCGGCGTATCCAGATGCTGGAAGCACTCTCCCTCGCCAGCGGCTCCCGCGGTATGGCGGGTGGGCAGGCCATCGATATCGCCTCCGAAGGGGGGCAACTGACCATTCCCGAGCTGGAGGACATGTACATCCATAAAACCGGCACGCTGATTCGCGCCAGCGTCAAACTGGGAGCACTGAGCGCCTCCCACGCCTCGGAGAAACAGCTCGAGCGACTGGATCACTATGCAAAATGCATTGGGCTTCTCTTTCAAATTCAAGACGATATACTTGATATCGAATGTGATACAAAAACCCTTGGGAAAACACAGGGGGCCGATTTGGCGCGCAACAAACCGACCTATCCCGCACTGCTGGGGATGGAGAGCGCCAAACGAAGGGTCCGGGAGCTGCACGAAGAATCCCTGGACAGCCTGTCACGATTCGATCACCGGGCAGATCTGCTACGTCAATTGTCCCGCTATATCATCGAGCGAAACAACTGAGGCGCCCGGGGGGAGATCAGTCGCGTATCCGAGAGGACATTACGCCTGTCCCGTTTGAAAAATTGCTTGCAACAAAGCACGTAAAAGCCGATCATGAAACGTTTGGTGTGTTCGGGAAAGAGTTTTTCATCCTGATATGGAGTTGACAGATTGACTGGTGCAAATCGCGCGTAATGAGCGGCACGAACCCCTATCCTCTGCTGGAAACCATTGAAACGCCCGGGCAGCTTCGGCAACTTGCCGCCGCGGAACTGCCTCAGTTGGCGGCTGAGTTGCGCAAATTCCTTATCCATAGCGTTGCCGAGACAGGTGGCCATCTGTCCGCCGGACTGGGCACCATCGAACTGACCATTGCACTCCACTATGTCTATAATACACCGGAAGATCGCCTGGTCTGGGATGTGGGGCACCAAAGCTACGCGCACAAAATCCTTACCGGGCGGCGCGCCAAAATGGCTACGCTGCGTCAACAGGGTGGACTGTCCGGATTCCCCAAGCGCTCCGAAAGTCCTTACGACAGTTTTGGTACGGGCCACTCCAGCACCTCCATCAGCGCCGCGCTGGGAATGGCCATTGCCGCCCGGCGGGAAGAAAGCGGCCGCCAGGTGGCAGCCATCATAGGAGATGGCGCCATGACAGGGGGGATGGCATTTGAAGCGCTCAATCATGCGGGCCACCTGAAATCCAACCTGCTGGTTATTCTCAACGACAACGAGATGTCCATCTCACCCAATGTTGGCGGTATGCACAACTATCTGGCAAAGATCCTTTCCGGAAAGATCTATTCCAGCATGCGCGACGGCAGCAAGCAGGTACTGAGCTTTGTCCCTCCGGTATGGGAGCTGGCGCGCAAGGCGGAAGAGCACATGAAAGGGATGATGGTGCCCGGTACCTTGTTCGAAGAGCTGGGATTCAACTACATCGGCCCCATCGATGGCCACGATCTGCCCACACTGATTACAACACTGAAGAATCTGCGGGACAGGAACGAACCGCAGTTTCTGCATATCGTCACCAAGAAAGGCAAAGGATTTCCACCCGCGGAGAAAAACCCTACCTGCTATCACGGATTGACCGCGTTCGATCCGGAAACGGGCGAGATCCATTCAACCAAAACAGCGCTTACCTATACCCACCTGTTCGGAGAGTGGATCTGTGACATGGCTGAAATGGACGAGCGTCTGGTGGGCATTACACCGGCCATGTGCGAAGGCTCCGGCCTGGTCGCATTTTCGCAGCGTTTCCCCCAGCGCTACTTCGATGTCGGTATTGCCGAACAGCATGCTGTCACGCTGGCGGCAGGCATGGCCTGCGATGGCCTCAAACCGGTCGTTGCTATCTACTCCACATTCCTGCAAAGGGCCTATGATCAACTCGTTCACGACGTGGCGCTGCAGAATCTCCCGGTTCTGTTCGCCATCGACCGCGCCGGGCTGGTTGGCGCCGACGGTCCCACCCACGCCGGCAGCTTCGATCTGAGTTATCTGAACTGCGTTCCCAATCTGGTGATCATGGCGCCTGCCGACGGGAATGAGTTGCGCCGGATGCTCTATACCGGCTTCCTGCACGATGGGCCTGCCGCGGTTCGTTACCCGCGTGGCAGTGCGCCGGGAACCGAACCGGAAAAAGAGATGAAGACGCTTGTCATCGGCAAGGGCAAGCTCTGCCGTGAGGGGCGCCGCGTTGCGCTGATAGCGTTTGGAAGCATGGTTGCCCCGGCGCTCGAGGCTGCCGAGGAGTCAGATGCCAGCGTGGTTAACATGCGATTCATCAAACCGCTGGATGCGCCGCTGCTGATTGACATGGCGCGGCATCATGACGTTATCATCACCATCGAGGAGAACGCCGTTACCGGCGGAGCGGGCAGTGCCGTAACCCAGTGTCTGCAGAGGCATGGAGTGGATGTGCCGGTTATCAATCTGGGGCTTCCCGACCGGTTCGTGGAACATGGAAAACATGAGGATCTGCTGGCTCAATGCGGACTGGATGCAAAAGGCATTGCCAACACCATACGCAGCCTGCATAACTGAAACCGACAACGCCCACCGGCAGACAGCACACTCATGCCCGCACAATATACAATGAAAATCATCACCGATTTTGCCGCTGCCCACCTGCTCCGTGGTTACGATGGTGCATGCGCCCGGCTGCATGGCCACAACTGGAAGGTGGAGGTGGAGGTGACAACCACCTCCCTGGACAGTATCGGCATGGGCGTCGATTTCAAACTTATCAAACAGTGTGTCCGGCAGGTCACCGGCCGCCTCGATCACTTCAATCTCAATGAAATCCCCCCTTTCGACCAACTGAACCCCACTGCGGAAAATATTGCAGCCTACCTGTTCAAGGAGTTGGGCCAGCGGCTCGATGGCACGGGAACGCGGGTCAGCGCTGTTACCCTGTGGGAGACAGAACGCGCCTGCGTGCGCTATACGGAGAACTGATCCATGATGGAAGATGTACAGAATCTGGCCGATACCCGCCGTATCCCCATCAACAAGGTAGGCATCAAGGACATCCGCCACCCGGTGCGGATCCGTGATCGCAGTGGTGGCGAGCAGCATACCATCGCCAGTTTCAATATGTATGTCAATCTCCCGCACAATTTCAAGGGCACCCATATGTCCCGTTTCGTGGAGATTCTCAATCAGCACGAGCGGGAGATTTCGGTCAAGTCGTTCAAGGACATTCTGGTTGAAATGACCGAACGGCTGGAGGCCGAGGCCGGACATATCGAGATGAGCTTCCCCTACTTCATTAACAAGACCGCCCCGGTCTCCGGTGTACAGAGTCTGCTGGACTATGACGTCACCTTCATCGGTGAATTCAAGAAAGGCACGCCGTCCATCACCGTAAAAATCCTGGTTCCCGTCACCAGCCTATGCCCCTGTTCAAAGCAAATTTCCGATTATGGCGCCCACAATCAGCGCTCCCATGTGACCATCACCGCCCGTCTGAACAGCTTTATATGGATTGAGGAACTCATCGATTTGGTTGAAAAAGAGTCCTCGTGCGAGCTGTATGGGCTGCTCAAGCGCCCGGATGAGAAATTCGTCACCGAACGGGCCTACGACAATCCGAAATTCGTCGAGGATATGGTTAGAGACGTTGCCGCGCGCCTGAATGCCGACAGGCGGATTGATGCCTATACTGTAGAGTCGGAAAACTTCGAATCCATTCACAACCATTCGGCCTATGCCCTGATCGAAAAGGGCGAAACAAGCTGATTCACAAGCTGCGCATGGGGGTGAATCCGTTCTGAATCACCACACCTTATCTCCCCACTTCCTCCACCGTCACCTCTGCCAGTGAACCGCTGCCGGTTGCAATATCGTACTCCTTGTCCAGTTTCATCATCAGGCGCAACTGGCTGGGGGAATCAGCATGAGCGAGAGCGGATTCCCGGCTGATGGCCCCTTCGCTGTACAGCTCGTACAGCGACTGGTCAAAGGTGCGCATTCCCTCCTGATTGGGTTTGGCCATCAGCTCTTTCAGTTCATGAATCTTCCCCTTGAGAATCAGATCCGCAATCATCGGTGTCAGCACCATGACCTCTGTCACGACACGACGGCTGTTGCCATCCCGGGTGGGAATGAGTTGTTGAGCGATGACCGCCTTGAGGTTGAGTGAGAGATCCATCAACAACTGCCGGGAACGCTCTTCGGAAAAGAAATGGATGATCCTTTCGAGTGCCTGGTTTGCCGTATTGGCATGCAGGGTAGCCAGGCAGAGATGACCACTCTCGGCAAATGCAATCGCATAGTCCATGGTATCGGCACAGCGGATCTCCCCTATCGTTATCACATTGGGTGCCTGACGCAACGCATTGCGCAGCGCGATTTCATAGCTATCGGTGTCAATTCCCACTTCACGCTGGGTAACAATACATTTGCGGTGTGTGTGCAGATATTCGATGGGATCTTCAATGGTGAGGATGTGGCCATTGTCGTTCCGGTTACGATAGTCGATCATTGCCGCCATGGTGCTGGATTTACCGGCGCCTGTTCCTCCGACTATCAGGATAAGCCCCCGCTTGAGCATGCCGAGCTTCTGCAGAACAGGGGGCAAATGCAGCTCCTCTACGGTAGGAATCCTGCTCTCAATCCGGCGCAGCACCATTCCAAACTGGCCCCGCTGCTGAAAGGCGCTGAGCCGGAAGCGCCCCAACCCGGAGCGGCTGATAGCGATGTTACACTCGTGCGTCGCCAGAAACTGCTCCTGCTGCACGGGTGTCAGCGCGCTCAGTACCAGTTGGCGAACCTGGTCGGGAGTCATCACCTCTCTGGACAACGTTTTTATCACGCCATCGATTTTCATACTGGCTGGCAGGGAGACAGTAACAAACAGATCGGATGCCTTGTGCTCTACCATCAAGCGCAGCAGCGCATCCAGATCGTGGCCCGGATTACCTCTGTTGTTCATACCTTGAACGCCTCCTTGTTCTTGGCCTTGGTGCGCGCATCCGCCGGGCTGATGAGCCGTTTGCCCAGCAGATCCTGCAGACATTGATCCAGTGTTTGCATCCCCACCGCCCTGCCGGTCTGGATAGCGGAATAAATCTGAGGAACCTTGTCCTCACGAATCAGATTGCGTATGGCCGGATTGGTAATCAGTATCTCATGTGCTGCAACACGGCCTCCGCCGGTTTTCTTCATCAGAGTCTGGGAAATGACCGCCCGGAGCGATTCTGACAACATGGTTCTGATCATTGATTTTTCTCCGGCCGGGAACACATCGATAATACGATCGATGGTCTTGGCCGCTGAGTTGGTGTGCAGGGTGCCGAATACCAGATGCCCGGTTTCGGCCGCGGTGATGGCCAGCCGTATCGTCTCCAGATCCCGCATCTCACCTACCAGGATGGTGTCTGGATCTTCGCGCAATGCCGAGCGCAACGCCTCGGTGAACCCCAGTGTATCCCGATGCACTTCCCGCTGCTGAATAAGGCATTTTTTGCTTTTGTGAACGAATTCAATCGGATCCTCGATGGTAAGGATATGGTGATGTTTACTCTCGTTGACATAGTCGATCATGGCGGCAAGCGTGGTGGATTTACCGGAGCCAGTAGGGCCTGTCACCAGTATCAAACCATTGGGAACATCGACTACATCTTTCAATACCGGGGGAGCTTTCAACTCCTCCAGTGTCAGAATCTCCGTGGGAATCTGACGGAAAGCGGCGCTTGCACCACGCGCCTGATGGAACGCGTTGACGCGGAAA
The DNA here is from genome assembly GCA_015491735.1 of Gammaproteobacteria bacterium. Lineage (GTDB taxonomy): Bacteria > Pseudomonadota > Gammaproteobacteria > Thiohalospirales > Thiohalospiraceae > DRMK01. Next base: position 7,674 of record WFVH01000076.1, on the reverse strand, counting down.
CGCGCCACGCCGGGAAGCTCGAAAGAGAAATCGGTCTCCAGAAACTCCTCAAAATCCTTCCGCTGCTTGTCTCCCATGATGTCATAGATTAGCTGCTGGGCGGTTTTCTGATCCAGCGGGGGCAGATTGATACGGCGAATGTCACCGTCCACCCGGATCATTGGCGGCAAGCCTGCTGACAGATGCAAATCTGACGCGCCGTTTTGCACCGTAAAGGCGAGCAGCTCCGTAATATCCAGTTTTTTTTCTTCTGTCATCTTCTCTCCCTTAATGTATGGTTTTACGTATAATCAAGGCCATGAAATCGCGGATCACCGGCAATCTGGCCAGCCTTCGCCAGCGTATCCAGCAGGCCGAGCAGCGTTACCAGCGCCTGCCCGGTTCGGTGCAGTTGCTGGCGGTGAGCAAAACCCGGCCAACCGCGGATATACTGACCGCCGCTGCCTGCGGCCAACGTCATTTCGGCGAAAACTATGTCCAGGAAGCAGTGACAAAAATCACTTCGCTTGCCGAACAAAACCTGATCTGGCATCTCATTGGCCCGATCCAGTCCAACAAAACCCGGCTCATCGCCACCCATTTTCACTGGGTGCACAGTGTGGATCGGCCAAAAATTGCCCGGCGGCTCAGCGAACAGCGCCCATCACACCTGCCACCGCTCAATATCTGCCTGCAGATCAACATAAGCCGCGAAGCAAGCAAGTCCGGGCTGTCGCTGTCCGGGCTGCACGGCGCGGCGAGACAGATTGCCGGACTGCCAAATCTGCGCCTGCGGGGACTGATGGCCATTCCACAGCGCCACACCTGTTTCGAGCAGCAGCGCATCCCCTTCCACCGGTTGCGCCAAGCGCTTCGTTCTCTCAATGACGAAGGCATGGAACTGGACACCCTGTCCATGGGAATGTCAGCGGATGTGGAGGCGGCAATCGCGGAAGGCGCCACCATGGTGCGTATCGGCACCGATATTTTTGGCCCGCGCGATTGAATCTTTACCCCGCGACCTTGTACCCTATCCATGAACCTTTTCCCTAGTAACGGAATCCGATATGCAAAACTTTAATATAGGTTTCATCGGTGGCGGCAACATGGCCCGCAGCCTGATTGGCGGGCTGATTGCCAACGGTTTCGAACGCGACAGAATCAGCGTTACCGAGCCGGATGAGCAGAAACGCGCCCGGCTCGCCGCAGATTTCGGCATCCATACACTGGAAAGCAACCAACAGATTGCGGCAACCGCAGAGGTGCTTCTGCTCGCGGTAAAACCACAGCAGATGAAGCAGATAGCGGAAGAGGTGGCAGCGGCGGTGCAGCAAAACCAGCCGCTGCTGATCTCCATTGCCGCCGGAATCCGTGAACCGGTTCTTGATCGCTGGCTGGGGGGCAACTGCGCTATCGTACGCGCCATGCCCAACACGGCAGCGCTGGTGGGCAGCAGCGCCACCGCCTTGCACGCCAACGAACGGGTCAGCGAACAGCAACGCGAACAAGCCGAATCGGTGTTGCGGGCGGTCGGCCTCGCGCTGTGGCTGGACAGTGAAGAGCAGATGGACAGCGTTACCGCCCTGTCCGGCAGCGGCCCGGCCTACTTTTTGCTGATAATGGAGATCATGCAGCAGGCCGCGGCCACGCTGGGGCTGGATGAAGAGACTGCCCGCCTGCTGATCCTGCAGACCGCATTTGGCACGGCGAAAATGGCGCTGGAGAGCAGTGAGGACGCCACCCTCCTTCGGCAGCGCGTCACCTCACCGGGTGGCACCACCTACCAGGCCGTCAAGGTGCTGGAAGATGGCGGTCTCCGGGAGCTGTTCCAGCAGGCGCTGATAGCGGCGCGCACCCGTTCTGAACAGCTGGCCAAACAACTGGGAGAATAATAATGGGAGGAAACTACGGCGAACATGCAGGGGTATTTCTTGTTCAGACCCTGTTCGGACTCTATATTCTGGCAATCATGCTGCGTTTTCTGCTGCAGTGGGTGCGGGCGGATTTCTACAATCCGGCATCACAGTTTCTGGTCAAGGTAACCAACCCGCTGCTAAAACCGCTACGCCGCCTCATCCCCGGATTCTGGGGCATGGATCTGGCCGCCATCGTACTGATGCTGCTGTTGCAGATGCTAGAGCTGTTTCTGGTTGGGGTGATCGTGGGACAGGCGTTTTCACTGCCCGGCGTGGCGCTCATGTCGATAGGTGAACTGCTGTCACTGGCAATCTACGTGTTTATCTTCGCCATCATCATCCAGATCATTCTGAGCTGGATTCAGCCCGGCAGCTACAATCCGGTCATTGGCCTGATCACCCGCCTTACCGAGCCACTGCTGGCCCCGGCGCGGCGTTTGATTCCACCCGTATCCGGCCTGGATCTGTCGCCACTGGCGGTACTCATCCTGTTGCAACTGACCCAGATCCTGCTGGTGTCGCCCATCAAGGATATGGGCAGAATGCTGGCATTCCAATGAGCCAGGCAGGATTCTGTCACTGGCGGGGCGACACGCTGGAGCTGAAAGTGCGGATACAGCCAAAGGCCAGCCGGGACGAAATCGTTGGCCCTCAGGGGGGTGATCTGAAGGTGCGTATCACCGCACCCCCGGCAGAGGGCAAGGCCAACGCCCATCTTGTTCGCTTCATGGCCAGAGTATTCGGCGTTCCCCGCGCCCGGATCACCCTGGTCAGCGGCGAGAGGGGGCGCAGCAAGCGGTTGCGCATCGAGGCCCCGGCGCGGCTGCCGGACATCATCGGCGGAACAGAGAACTGATGCCGGACACCATTCCCCAGGACTCCGTCGGTCTGGTCACGCCCCAAACCGCACATTTCGACGCCCCCTTGACGCTCGACTGTGGGCGGGTGCTGCCTGAATACGATCTGATCTACGAAACCTACGGCGAACTGAACGGGAACTGCAGCAACGCCGTGCTGATCTGCCATGCCCTCTCCAGCGATCACCACGCTGCCGGCTATCACAGCATGGAGGATCGCAAACCGGGCTGGTGGGACTCCTGCATCGGCCCCGGAAAACCCATCGACACCAATCGTTTTTTCGTCGTCTGCCCCAACAACCTGGGGGGCTGCAAGGGCTCTACCGGCCCCACCACCATCAACCCGCAAACCGGTAAACGCTACGGCCCGGACTTCCCCATCGTTACCGTGGGCGACTGGGTGCGCAGTCAGGCGCGGCTGGCCGACAAGCTCGGCATCAGACGCTGGGCCGCGGTCATCGGCGGCAGCCTGGGCGGAATGCAGGCGCTCCAGTGGGCCATCGACTTTCCGCAGCGGCTTGGCCACAGCATCATCATCGCCGCCGCCCCCAGGCTGTCGGCGCAGAATATCGCTTTCAACGAAGTGGCCCGCCAGGCCATCATGTCCGATCCCGACTTCCACGAGGGGCGTTACTACGAATTCGATACCGTTCCGCGGCGCGGACTGATGCTGGCGCGCATGCTCGGCCATATCACCTATCTGTCAGACGAGTCGATGCGCACCAAATTCGGCCGCGAACTGCGCGAGGGCAAGATCAACTTTGGCTTCGATGTGGAGTTTCAGGTGGAGAGCTATCTGCGCTACCAGGGACGCTCGTTCGTAGAACGCTTCGACGCCAACACCTACCTGCTGATGACCAAGGCGCTGGACTACTTCGACCCCGCCAGCACCGCCGGTGGTAATCTGGCCGCCGCGCTAAAGCCGGTACAGGCAAATTTTCTGGTAGTCTCCTTCACCAGCGACTGGCGTTTTGCCCCGGCCCGGTCACGCGAGATTGTCAAGGCGCTTACCGATGGTGACAATCCGGTCGCCTATGCCGAGGTGGAGGCGCACCAGGGCCATGACGCCTTTCTGATGCCCATCCCGCAATATATCAAACTGTTCCGGGCCTATATGCACCGGGTCGCCGAGGAGATTGCCTGATGCCGGTACTGCGCCCCGATCTGGAGATCATCGCCCAGTGGATTGAACCGCGCTCCCGCGTACTGGATCTGGGTTGTGGCGACGGCACCCTGCTGCGCCATCTGCGCGAAACCCGGCAGATTGAGAGCTACGGGCTGGAGATCGATGGTGAAAACGTCACCCGTTGCATTCAGGCTCGTGTCAACGTACTGCAGATGAACATCGACAGTGGCCTGTCCGATTTCGATGCCAACTCTTTCGACTACGTCGTAATGAGCCAGACCTTGCAGGCAATGCAGCACCCGGAGCGGATTCTGGATGAGATGCTGCGGGTGGGGCGCGAGGGTATCGTCACCTTTCCCAACTTTGGCCACTGGCTCAACCGCCTGCAGATTGCCTTCAAAGGACACATGCCGGTATCCAGGGTACTGCCTGACAAATGGTATGACACGCCCAACATTCACCTCTGCACCCTCAGCGATTTCGAGCAGCTCTGCCGTGAAAAAGAGATCCGGATTCTGCAGCGCACCGTGGTGAACTCCGCCCACCGCACCAGTCCGCTCATACATCTGCTGCCCAACCTGTTTGCCGAGATTGCATTGTACCGCTTTCGGCGTCAATAGGTTCGGCCCATGCCTCAACAGAACCAGACAGCCCCCGGGCAACCCAGCCTGCTCCGCTCCAAGATGTTCTGGGTGGGTATTCTCTACTTTGCCGAAGGGCTGCCGCTGGGGATTTTCTACGACGTGTTCCCTGTACATTTTCGCCAGCAGGGGGTGGAGCTGTGGAAGATTGGTTTCATGAGCCTGCTGGGGCTGGCCTGGACGCTTAAATTTCTCTGGGCGCCGGCCATCGATCACTACCGCCACCACCGCCGCTGGATGTTTGGCGCAGATCTGCTGATGGCGGTGGTGATGGTGGTGTTTGCCATCTACGGCGATTTTGGTCCCTGGGTATGGTTCGCCATCGGCCTGTTTACCCTGCTGTCGGCCACCAATGATGTAGCCATCGACGGCTATACCATCGAGCTGCTCGACAAACGGGAGCTGGGGCTGGCCAACGGCTTGCGCATCGGCTTCTACCGTGTGGGGATGCTGGCTGCCGGTTTCATTCTGATCCTGAGCGACTACATTGGCTGGAGCGGCACCTACCTGAGCGCGGCAGGACTGCTACTGTTGCTTGGCGGTATCATCCTGTTCCGGGCGCCCAAAGAGAAACCGTATCAACGACCGGGCGGGATCAAACTCAGTGCCGAACTGAAAAACCTGTCTCGCCATCCGATCGCGTTCGGGACCGTGATCCTGTTCTTGCTGGGCACCCTGTGGCTGATCAACCGCACCACCCAATGGTCTGCACAGATAGACGGCTTCTGGTGGTACGCGCTCGGACTGGGCACCATGCTGACCTCCATCAGCGTGGTACGCCACCGCAACGGTTGCCTTCAGGGCCGGGAGAGCGCCACTGAACCGGGCAGAGGCCCCCTGTTCGGCACCCTGCTGGATATGCTGCAACGCCCTTTCATTCTGCCGGTCATCCTGTTCATTCTGATTTTCAAGCTGGGCGACGCGGCGATGGGGTTCATGGTCAAGCCGTTCTGGGTGGATGCCGGTTTCTCCGCCAGCCAGATCGGGCTGGTCTCGGTCAATCTGGGGCTGATCCTCTCCATTGCCGGCGGCGTTGCGGGGGGCTGGATTACCGACCGCATCGGCATCTTCCACGGCCTCTGGATTCTGGGGCTGTTCCAGGCGGTCTCCAACCTGGGGTATGCCTGGGCCGCCTGGATGCTGCCCCTGGGGGAGGTCAACAGCAGCGGCGAACTCGAATTGGCTCACCAGGCCATCATGTACACCGCCAGCGGTCTCGAGTCATTCACCGGCGGACTGGGAACGGCGGCCTTTCTCGCTTTTCTGATGGCCATTGTCAACAAACGCGCCTCCGCCACCGAATACGCGCTGCTCTCCTCCATCTTCGCTCTCAGCCGCTCGGTGGCCGGTTGGGCGGGGGGATTTGGAGCGGAAAGCATGGGCTACGCTCCCTATTTTTTTCTGACCTTCTTTCTCTCCTTTCCCGCCTATCTGCTGCTGCCCTGGGTGGCAAAAATGCTGGCCTACGCCGAATCCCGGAAGGAGTGGCATCAAAAATAGTGGACCTCGATTTCTGCATTACACCGCCACAACCCTGCAGCTATCTGCCGGATCGGCAGAGTACCCTCCTGTTTGCTGATCCCCGGGCGGCTCTGAGCAGCAGCATCTATAACCGGCTGATTGAAAGGGGTTTCCGCCGCAGCGGCGACCAGATCTACCGCCCCGGCTGCAGCCAGTGCAATGCCTGTATCCCCCTCCGCATTCCGGTTGCGAAGTTCGCCCCACGGCGTAACCAGCGCCGCATCTGGTTGCGCAACAGTGACCTTGAAGTAACCCCGCTTCCTCCCGGATACGATGACGAACACTACCAGCTCTACCGGCGCTATCTCCATGACCGCCACCGGGGAAGCGAAATGGACAATCTCACACCGCAAAACTACCTCGCCTTTCTCTCCAGCAGCTGGTCCGATACCGTTTTCTACCAGTTCCGGCTGCGGCAGAAACTGCTTGCGGTTGCCGTGGCCGACCGACTCGACAGAGGCTTTTCGGCGGTATACAGCTTTTTCGATCCGGCGTACACCACGCGCAGCCTGGGAAACTACGCTATCCTGTGGTTGATCCGGGAGGCCAATCGCCATCATCTGCCCTGGCTCTATCTCGGCTACTGGATCAAGGAGTGCCGCAACATGGCTTACAAAAGCCGGTACCGGCCATGTGAGATATACCGGGATGGACGCTGGCAGCCACACGGAAAAAATCCGTGAAACACACCGGCGTAACGACTCAGGGGATTGTAGCCGTTGAAAATAACTGCAACGTTGTGGAGTTGAACAGCGCGATAAAAACCTGGCTCAACCTGATGATATGTTTCATCAACTGGCCGAGAATCCGGCGCTTGGCAAGCGATGAATCATGTTACTATGACGCTCCATTCTGTCATGGTGCAAAACCGATGCAAAACCCCGATGCTTTCATTCTGGCCCGCGCACTCCACGTCATCGGTGTCGTCCTGTGGATCGGCGGTGTGGCCTTCGTTACCACCGTCCTGCTATCTTCACTCAGACGGATCACCGATAGCAAACTGCGGCTGGAACTGTTTGAACAACTGGAGGGAAGATTCGCCTTTCAGGCCAGAGTGGTCACAGTGATTACCGGCCTATCCGGTTTCTACATGCTGGAGGCTCTGAACGCGTGGGATCGCTATCTGCACCCGCAGTTCTGGTGGCTGCATCTGATGACAGTTATCTGGGTTGTTTTTACCGTGGTGCTGTTTGTTCTTGAGCCATTGGTCTTGCACCGCTGGTTTCACAACCGGGCAGTCGCGGACAGCGACAGGGCGTTTGCGCTGGTCCACCGGATGCACCGGATCCTGCTGACCCTCAGCCTGCTTGCGGTTTTTGGCGCGGTGGCAGGCGCGCACGGGCTGCGGTTGTTTCGGTGAACAAACTGTTCACGTGGGAAGAGGCGAACCGTTCATCAACACAGAGAGGTTCACAGTTTGCCTCAGCGGCTGAACACAACCTGTCAACCTTAATATATTGATGCCGGGTTAGTAACAATAGCTGTAACTATTCAGCTCACCCCTGAAATCCGCCATTTCTGCGTTGAAAAATGGTCATTTACACGCGTAAACTCCCATTTTTCGCCTTGAACTGACGAATTTCAGGGGCAATCTGAACAGTTACCGGCTTGTTTTATACTATGCTGAATAGTTA
>WFVH01000075.1 GCA_015491735.1 Gammaproteobacteria bacterium | reverse complement strand
CCCCCTCCAGCTTCACTATCTGCGCCCCCCCCTCCTTCATCAATCGCCCTGCGTTGAACAGCGCCTGCCGCGGTTCTGCATCGGCCATAAAAGGCATATCGGCCATCAGCAGCGCCCGCCGGCTCCCTCTGGCCACGCAGCGGGTATGGTAAATCATCTCATCCAGCGTCACCGGCAACGTGGTGTCCCGCCCCTGAACGACCATTCCCAACGAATCACCCACCAGCAGGAGCTCAACCCCGGCATTGTCCAGCAAGGTGGCAAAGCTGCTGTCATAAACGGTAAGGCAGGCGATCTTTTCACCCCGCTCTTTCATCGCCCGCAGTGCGGGAAGGGTCACTCGACTCATACGCCTCTCTGAAGCTCCAGGGACAGTGGATTGAAATAGTGCCGGCCGCTGCGGGTCTCCCGGATCTGCTCCAGCAGTTGGGCATAATCCTGCTCATTGTCAACCAGATCGATTTCGGCGGCATTCACAATCAGCACGGGGGCTGCGGCATAGTTGTGGAACAGGCGGGTATAGGCTTCCGACAGCCGCTGCAGATAGGCCATGTCCATCGGGCGCTCATATTCATGGCCCCGTTTACGGATTCTTTCCATCAGGACATCCGCCGGCGCTTGCAGATAGATCACCAGATCCGGTACCGGCGCCTCCAGCGTCAGCTGCTCATGGATCTGCTCGTACAGCCACAACTCATCACTGTCCAGCGTTGCTTCGGCAAACAGCCGATCTTTCTCCAGCAGATAATCGGCCACCCGCATCGAACTGAACAGATCAGCCTGGCGCAGCGCCTGCATCTGCCGCGAGCGCTGCATCAAAAAATAGAGCTGGGTGGGCAGCGCCGCACGCTGCGCATCACGATAGAAACGTTCCAGAAAAGGATTCTCTTCCGCATTTTCGAGCAGCAGCTCGCAATTGAAACTCTCGCCAATACGCCGCGCAAGACTGGTCTTGCCAACGCCAATTGGCCCCTCTACAACGATAAAACGGTGCGGATTGTTCATCAGTCAAGTAATCCCGTTGTTACTCCGCTGCCTGACCCGAAATACAGAGATCCCGAGGCAACCGGTGCTCTGTCCCCGTGCATCAAGTCTCAACATAACCACCCAAAATCATCGGCCCGGGGACACCTCGTTTTCCAGCAGTTGCAGATCATCGGCAGGGAGGCATTCTACCAGTTCCGGCAAGGTTCGCCCCCCCAGCCGCAGATCCGGAGCAATATCGTGAAGAGGGTGCAGCACGAAGCTGCGCGTCAGCAATCCCGGGTGGGGGACGGTAAGCTTGTCTGTGGCGATCTGTTCGTCCCCATACAGCAGCAGATCCAGATCGAGAGGCCGCGGCCCCCAGCGAACGCTCCCTCTTACCCGCCCTTGCCGCCGCTCGATGGACTGCAGCTCGGACAATAGCGTATGTGCATCGAGCCGCGTATCGAGAGACGCCGCAGCATTGATGAAATCCGGCTGGTCGACCGGCCCCATGGCGCTGCTCATATACAGCCGGGAGCGACTGACGAACTCCGTTTGCCGGATTCGCCCCAGCGCCGCCAGGGCGTTGCGTATCTGGAGTAACGGGTTTTGCTGGTTACTCCCTATTCCGACATAGGCTCTGACCGGCATCTTTTCAGGAACGGGAGCGCATTGCCGCCCGTTTTCGCGGACGGCGCCGGCGGCGGGCCGGTTTTCGCCGGGCAGACTCCTGCTCAGCCACCAATTGCCCGCGCTCTGCTTCATCCGCCTCCTGGAACCGGGTCCACCAGTCGCCCAGTTCCCGCTCAACCTCCCCGCTATCAGCCCGTAACAGCATGAAGTCGTAACCCGCCCGGAAACGGGGGTGAGCCAGCGTCCGGTAGACGCGTTTGCCGAAACGTTGTGTCAAACGCTCCTGCATCAACCAGATCTCCCGCATCTGCAAGGTGAAACGGCGGGGTATGGAAATACGCTTGCGTTGCGCCTCCAGCACCCTGTCGCCAGCTATCTGCACGGACTGGAGCTTCGACATTCCCTCTCTCTGGAACTGATCCGCCATTTGACGAACCGGCTCCCACAGCAGAACGGCGAACAGGAAGGCGGGAGTAACAGGCTTGTTCTCCGCGATCCGCAGATCCGTATTCTCCATGGCGCGCAACAGAAAGGTTATCGGGAAACCCTGCTCCTCCCTGGTGAGGCTCGTTTCCGTCTGCGGAAACAGAATGCCAAACTGGTTGTACTGACGCATCGCGCCGAAGGTGGCAACCGCCTGTCCACCCAGGAACAGCTTGAGCATCTCGTCGAACAACCGGGCAGGCGGCACATCGGCAAGCAAGCTGCCCAGTTCGATCAATGCTGTTTCCGTTTCACTCTCCAGACGAAAACCGAGCTTGGCTGCAAACCGCACTGCCCGCAACATGCGCACCGGATCTTCCCGGTAGCGCTGCCGGGTATTCCCAATCAGCCGAAGCACCCCTTTGTTCAGATCATCGAGACCTCCGGTGTAATCAACTATTGAGAAGTCTTTAATATTATAATAGAGGGCGTTGACGGTGAAATCCCGCCTGACCGCATCCTCTTCAAGCGTACCGTATACATTGTCACGAACAACCATGCCGTTACGGGTCTCTCCCTCCCCGCTCTCCCCATCGGCATGGTGGCCGCGAAAAGTGGCAACCTCGATGATCTCCTCCCGAAAATAGACATGCGCCAGGCGGAAACGGCGCCCGATAAGACGGCAGTTGCGAAACAGCTCCTTGACCTTGTCCGGTGTTGCATTGGTCGCCACATCGAAATCCTTGGGTTCCCTGCCCAGCAGCAGGTCACGCACCCCGCCGCCTACCAGATAGGCCTCGAAGCCGGCATCCTTCAGGCGGCTCATAACCTTCACAGCATTTCTGCTGATGCTGTCGCGGGAAACGGGATGTTCGGAGCGGGGAATGATGACCGGACTTGATGCAGGCGGAAGGTCTCGTGCTGCCCGTACTTCCCAAAAACGCTTGAGCCTGGAGAACATCCGGTTATAATAACACATGTAACCGTTTTTCACAGCAAACGGCTCCCATCGTCTAGCGGTCCAGGACGTCGCCCTCTCACGGCGAAAACAGGGGTTCGAGTCCCCTTGGGAGTACCATCTCCGGTTCATCCTTCCCGCCAGCCTGAAAACCGGCCTCCCAACCCCTTCGGGCAGGCTTTGCCACCGTTTGT
>WFVH01000074.1 GCA_015491735.1 Gammaproteobacteria bacterium | reverse complement strand
GGGGGGCGGCCAGTTGGAGGCCGTCCGCTGCCTGGTTGACCACCATATACCCGTGTGCGCCCATCTGGGGCTGCAGCCCCAGTCGGTGTTCAAACTGGGGGGGTATAAAGTACAGGGGCGGGACGAGCAAGGCGCCAGCCGGATTTATGACGACGCACAGGCGCTGCAGGAGGCCGGTGCCGATATGCTGTTGCTGGAGTGCGTTCCCGCTGCTCTCGGTGCACGGATCAGCCGCAGCGTATCCATCCCTGTCGTTGGCATTGGCGCAGGGCCGGATTGTGACGCGCAGGTGCTGGTACTCTATGACATGCTGGGTATCACGCCCGGCAGGCGGCCCCGATTCTCTCATGATTTTACCGGTGACGTTGGTGGTGGTTCGGGCGGCATCGCCGCTGCCGTTCGCCGTTACGTCGATGCGGTCAAGTCGGGTTCCTTTCCGGCAGAGCAGCACGGTTTCTAGGCCGGCCCTGCTGCGGGGCTGGCGCGGTTCGAACAAAATTCTTCCGGACTCTCCATTCTCTTATCCGCTTCTGAACGGCTAAAGCTTTCCAGGTATTCGACGATACTCTTCGTGTGTATTGCCGCATAAAGGCAGCGGGAAAAATCGGACTGGACTGTGAGGCCGTTTAATGAAGACTCTGAGCATCAAGGCAAAAACCGGAATAATACTCGTATCCGGATCCCTGTTGGTGGCGCTGTGCAGCGTTGTCGTGTTTACCGTATTGGCGGGCGCCAAATCTGATGCTGATACCGTGGATGCGGCCGGCCGGCAGCGTATGTTGAGCCAGGCGATGAGCAAGTCCATCATGGGTTATGCGCTCTCCCGTAACGAGCTGGCAAGTCTCAAGTTCAAAGTGGCCCAGTTCGACAGCTACATCACCAAGATGCGTGGCGCCTATACCCGTCTGGTCATCGGGGCCGCCAAGGAGGAAGGAGTCCGGATCTCCATGAAGCCGGAGCAGGAGCCGCACCCGGCCGTTCCCTTCCCGGCCACGTTTGCACGCAAGGTGGGGGAAGCGTTTGCCGCAGAGGGGGGGATGTCGGTGACCATACTGGCCGAAGATCCCATCAATCTGAAAATGGGGTTGCAAGATGCCATTGATCGGGAGGCCTATGCCGCCCTGCGCGCCGACTCAACGCGAATTTTCTCCAAGCCGGTGGAGGTGGGTGGCAAGATGCGCATGCGTTTCTACACCGCCGACAAGGCCACTGTCCAGGCCTGCGCCTCCTGCCATACCAGCATGAAGGGCAAGCCGTTCAAGGTGGGGGATATGTTGGGTGTACGGCGTTATGACATGGCATATGCAGAAGATGTTGCGCTGGGAAGGCAGCGCCTCGAGCCGAGCCTGGCAGAGTATGAGTCCGCCAGAAAAGTGTTCGTGCAGACGCTGGAGGCGTTCAGAACGGGAGGGGAGTATCCACTGGATCTGGAAATGACCCGGTTCAGGACCTATACCGGCACCAATACCGAAGCCATCGAAGCGGCCCTGTCCAGGGTTGAATCGGTATGGCATAAGTTCGAGCAGGAGGTCCAGAAGCTGCTTCAGGCCACACCCGGCAGTGATGCCTACTGGCGGGCCTATCAAGAGGTGATGAGTGGTTCCAATCTGTTGCGCCAGGTAAGCAATGAGCTGACCTGGTTGTACAACGAGCGCGCGCACAGTAGCCAACAGTGGATCTTGTGGTCTGTTATCGCCATGCTGCTGTTTACGCTTGCCGGGTTCGGAATCATCTATCTCCTGTTCAACCGGGCTGTCATCAATCCTGTCATCGGTCTGGTTGCGGTGGCCAACAGGATTGCCGAGGGGGACCTGACCCAGAAGCTGGTTGTGCCAGGCGGCGGCAAGGATGAAGTGGGGATGCTGGCCAAGGCGCTGAATACCGTGAGTGGTAATCTCAATACCATGGTATCGAAGATCAACAGCACAGCGCGGCTGTTATCCGACTCGACGGCCCGGATTGTGGATGTCAGCCGGCAGATGGAGCAAGGAGCAGGAGAACAGGCGGAACAGACCCACGCTGTTGCCGGCTCCATGAAGCAGATGGAGGTGACCTCCCGAGAGATGTCTCAACATGCGGATGAGGCAACCAGTGCCGCCAGCCAGGCATCTGAAGTGGCGGTGAAGGGTGGGGAGATTGTGCGCCACAGCATCAACGGGATGGTGCAGGTTTCGGCTACCGTTCAGGAATCTGCGGAAAAGGTGGAGCAGCTTGCACGTCACTCCGAGCAGATTGACCAGATCGTGTCGGTTATCGAAGATATTGCCAATCAGACCAATCTGCTGGCGCTGAATGCGGCAATCGAGGCGGCGCGGGCAGGTGAACAGGGCAGGGGGTTTGCCGTGGTTGCCGACGAGGTGAGAGGTCTGGCCAACCGGACCACGGATGCCACCAAGGAGATTGCTGACATGGTCAAGGTGATTCAATCAGGGACCGAAGCAGCGGTCGTTTCGATGGAGGCGGGGCGGAAAGAGGCTGAGCAAGGGGTCGAGATGGCCAATCAGGCGGGTGACTCGCTGGAGCAAATCGTTGGAATGGTCGATGGATTGTCCAGCCGCATTCAGCAGATTGCCAGCGCCACCCTGACCCAGTCATCGGTGACCCGGGACGTGACCTCCAATGTTTCAGTCGTGACCGGGATTAGCGAGCAGACAGAAAAAGATGCCCGGCTCTGTTCGGCATCGAGCAGTGAACTGGCGAAGCTGGCGGTCGAACTGCGGGAAATGGTCGGGCAGTTTAAAATCTGATCAGGCGTGTGCCGGGTCAAGGCGTAGCGCGCAGGTAATGGTTGATCCATTGGCAAGCTGAGTAGCAGCCAATACAAAAGGGGAAGCCAGCCCTTTTCCCGCCGTCCTCTGCCAGAGTAAGGGTGGGCCGGGTCAATAGTAGCTGGTCGGCTTTTCCCTGTTGTTTGGCAGCAGTTTGCGGACGAAGGGGATGGTCAACCTGCGGTGTGCAATCATGGATTGCTCATCCAGTCTGTCCAGCCAGTCCAAAAGCGTTTTCATGTCGCGTGATACCCGGGCCAGCAGGTAACGGGCCACCTCTGCCGGCAGCTCCATGCCGCGTGTCCGTGCGCGTTGCTGCAGGACACTGAGTTTGCTGTCGTCATCCAGCGGGATCAGGCGCAACACCAGCCCCCAGGAGAGGCGGGAGCGCAGATCGGATAGCGCCAGCGGGAGATTGGCGGGAGTGTCGCTGGCAGTGAGCACCAGGCGGGTATTGGTGGCTTTTATCCGGTTGTAGAGATGAAACAGAGCCTCTTCCCATTGCGGTTGTCGCGCTATCCTGTCGATATCATCGATGCAAACCAGCGAAAGGTTTTCCAGTCCTTGCAGATAGCCCGGAGACATCTCCATCCCCTCTGCCAGAGGCAGATAAGCGGAGGTCTCTCCGCGTCTGGCAGCCCGGTGGCCCAGCGCCTGCAGCAGATGGCTCTTGCCGCTCCCTGAAGGACCCCACAGATAGACAAAGGGTTGCCCGCCGTCGAGCAGGGCATGCTGTGCTTCCCGGTTGCCGTGGAAACAGAAATTGTCAAAGGTTATCCCCTCCCGCAGGCCGATTCCGAGTGGTAACTGGCTCATAGCGATTGCAGCGCCTTTTTCCCCCAGTTCCACACATAGGTGACGCCACTGCCCAGCGTCAGAATCAGTACTGCGATTTCCAGCCCGTCCAGCAGTGGTCGAGACAGGGAGATGAGTTGGCCATGCGCCGCCAGCAACGTGACTACCAACATGATTTGGCCGAAGGTGGTCAGCTTGCTGATGAGGGAGGGAGCCATTTCATAGCGGCCGATCAAGAAATGATAGGCGAGCCCGCCGGAAACGATGACCGCATCACGGATGATGATTGTTGCCACCAGCCAGACGGGCAGATCCCCCAGCCATGCGAGAACGATGAATGTTGAACCAAGCAGCAGTTTGTCTGCCAGCGGATCCATAATGGCCCCCAGCCGGCTGGTCCAGCCATAGTGTTTGGCAAGAAAACCGTCGATACCATCCGATATTCCGGCAATGGCAAAAACCAGCAGCGCCAGAGAGTACTTTTCGTCCAGCAACAACAACAGTGTCGGTGGCACCATCAAAAAACGCAGTGCCGTGATCAGATTGGGTATGTCCCTTGCCTGCATTTTTAACCGTTTGTGGTTGCCCAGGCGGCTCTGTCAGCGCGTATAGTGGAAGGAGTATGGCAGGGTCGCTTCCTCCATGCGCTGCAAAACACCATCGTTGACAAGCCGTTGAAGGATGGTTGTTTCACCCCCCCGTGCGTGAATCTGGAACAGTGTGCTGTCCGGTGTCACGACACGGGGCTGAATGTTCTGCAGTGAATCCAGCGACCCCAGATAGCGGGTCACGCCTATATAGTCTGTCAGGGAGCCGATTCCGGTTACTTTCAGCAAAAAATCCTCGATCGGTAACAGGGTTCCACTACTGCTCAGCCCTTGTTGCAACAGCTCGTCAACAGCCTGGCTGTCAAAGCGTACCCACAACCCCAGTTCGGTGTAACGGTACTGTTGTATATAGCGCTCCGCCTGCCTCAACGCCCTGTCCAGCAGGGTGTTCTCAGGCGCCGCTTCATGCGATGACCTGGCTACCTTGTCCAGCACCTCTTCAAGCGCATCGCGCACGGCCTGCCTGCGTACTTCCGCGCTCTGGTTTTCGACCGGGATCTCTGCTTCGTAGAGGCCCACAGCCATCTCGGCCCAACCCGTGGAGATGGGCAGGAGCAGCAATATCAAGATGAACAAAGCGGATCTGCGCAGCATAAAGTCTCCTTGGTTCCGGGTGTTCTCTTTTCGCGATCCCGTAACAGGATAAGCGAAAGCGGGTTGCAAGGCCATCTCTCTAACCTTCCATGCCGGGTCGATAATAACAGTATACACAGAAAGTATGCTTTCCCTGTCAATTCCAGGGTTGATACAATAGGATATGGGTCTCGGAGCAACAAGCATGGCGCCTCCCGGGGAGCGCGGCTCGCAGGGAGTACTGTAGCGGTGCCTCAATGCCTTGCCGCGGGCGTACACATGGCGGATGAGGCTCATCTATTTCATCGCCGGGTTAACAGCGGTTGCCTTGCGATATCAGATTTCTGTGGAGACCCTGTATGAAGCAAAAAGCCTCAATCTCTTCCTTCAGCTACCGCGATGCCGGTGTCAATATCGAGGCCGGCAACAGATTGGTGGAGAAGATCAAGCCGATAGCTGCCCGTACCCGCCGTCCGGGTGTGCTGGCGGGACTGGGAGGGTTTGGTGCGATGTTCGAGCTGCCGCTGAACCGTTACCGCGAGCCGGTGCTGGTAGCGGGAACGGACGGTGTGGGCACGAAGCTTAAACTGGCGATGGCCACCGGCAGACATGACACCATCGGTATCGATCTGGTTGCCATGTGTGTCAATGACCTGATCGTGCAGGGTGCTGAGCCGCTCTTTTTTCTGGATTACTACGCTACTTCACGGCTGGATGTGGAGATGGCGTCGGAGGTGGTCGAGGGAATCGGGCGCGGGTGTGAGCAGGCGGGTGCCGCTCTGATTGGTGGTGAGACGGCCGAGATGCCAGGGATGTATGCCGAAGACGACTATGACCTCGCCGGGTTTTGTGTCGGTGTGGTGGAAAAATCCCGTATCATCGACGGCCGCAAGGTCAGGGTGGGTGATATCTTGCTGGGAGTGGCGTCGTCAGGGCCGCATTCTAACGGATACTCACTGATTCGCAAGATTATCGAAGTCAACGGTATCGATCTTCACCGGATGTTCCAGCAACGCACGCTGGGTGATACGTTGCTGGAACCAACCCGGATATATGTCAAACCGCTGCTGGCGCTGCTGCGGGAGTTCGATATCCATGCAGTTGCCCATATTACCGGGGGAGGCTTGCTGGAGAATATCCCGCGAGTACTGCCGGATAACTGCCGGGTTGAAATTGACGCCAGCGCCTGGACCCGGCCGCCGATATTCGGCTGGCTGCAGGAGAAGGGGGGCCTCGGGGCCGAAGAGATGTACCGTACCTTCAATTGCGGCATCGGTATGGTGTTGTGCGTGGCCGGAGAGGATTCAGCTGCCGTACTCTCCAGCCTCCATCAGGCGGGTGAGACGGCCTGGCCCATAGGAACGGTTCATGCCCGGGCAGCAGATGAGAGCCAGGTGCTGATTCGGGGATGAAGCGGCTTCCCATCGTGGTGCTGATTTCGGGTGGCGGCAGCAATCTGCAGGCCGTTATTGATGCTGTCGATGAGCAGAATCTGCCGGTCGAGATTCGCGCGGTGATTAGCAACTGTGCAGATGCCTACGGGTTGCAGCGCGCGCTTGCCAATCGTATTGAAACCGAGGTTGTTGACCATCGCCGGTTTGACAGGCGTGAAGCGTTTGACTGCGCCTTGCAGCGAGCTATCGACAGACATGCGCCCGAACTGGTGGTGCTCGCCGGCTTCATGCGTATCCTTACTCCTGGATTTGTTGCCCGCTACCAGGGGCGTCTGATGAATATCCATCCATCGCTGTTGCCGGCGTACCGCGGGTTGCACACTCACCGGCGTGTGCTGGAAGCGGGTGGTGTCCGCCATGGCGCCAGTGTCCACTTCGTCACCCGGGATCTGGATGGTGGTCCGGTAATCGTTCAGGCCGAAGTGCCGGTACTCCCCGGAGATGACCCCGATACCCTGGCTGCCCGGGTACTGAAGCAGGAACACAAGATATATCCGCTGGCCATTCGCTGGTTTGCCGAAGGGCGGTTGCGGATGGTGGATGACAAGGTTTTCCTGGATGATGAACTGTTGACAAACCCCGTTCTCTGGAAGGCGTGTTCCGAATGAAGTTGTTCCGGCTGCTGTTTCTGTCGCTGTTTTTGCTGCCGGCACCGCTTTTGGCTGCGGATGAGGGGCTGCTTCCCGAACACTTTACTGCTGTCTACACACTGAGTCAGGCCGGTATTACCCTGGCTGAACTCGAGCGCAGGGGGTGGCTGGCCAAGGACGGCAGTTACATCATCGAATCTGTTGCCGAACCGCGTGGCCTGGCTGCCTGGATTCTCGATGGAGATACTCGCGAGCGCAGTCAATGGATAGTAAGAAACGGCCGGGTTTTCCCGTTGCGGTACCGTTATCGGGAGCGCGGCGGCGACCGCAAGAAAAACATCGAACTGGAGTATGACTGGGAGAAAAAGAGGGTCGTCGAACACCAATCGGGTAAACAGTGGACGCTCCCGGAGAATGCGCAGGATCAAACCAGCATCCAGTTTGCCATCATGGAACGGCTGCGCAGGGGCGATCGGGAGTTCCGTTACCCCATGCTGGATGGCAAGCGGATAAAACAGCGCCATTACAGAGTGACGGAAAGCAAGTGGTTGAATACCCGGCTGGGGAAGCTGGAGGTGATCGGTGTGCAGGAGGTCAAACCGGAGGGGAAGCGCTACTCCGTATTCTGGTGTGCCCGGCGGTATGGATATCTGCCGGTGCGTATCGAGCAACATAAAAAGGGAACACCCACCTTGGTTACAGTAATCGAGAGAATAACCGGGTTCGACTTGCCCCGCTCAGCTCTCAGCGCGGCCATCAATCCATAGCATCTCCGGTTCGGCAAGCGTGCCCGCCCGGCGGAATATTTTTTGCCGGGCGGTATCCCGGATCGCGATTACCGCGGGGTGC
The DNA here is from genome assembly GCA_015491735.1 of Gammaproteobacteria bacterium. Taxonomy (GTDB): domain Bacteria; phylum Pseudomonadota; class Gammaproteobacteria; order Thiohalospirales; family Thiohalospiraceae; genus DRMK01. Next base: position 30,408 of record WFVH01000074.1, on the reverse strand, counting down.
TTCAGTTTCCGCTCGGTGGATATGGCGTAAAACTGTTCGCGTACGCTGTTCGTTTGGCCAACGGTTTCAACCTTGTACTGTCTCGTCACCTCATCCCCGATTGCCATCGGTGCGGTAAATATGCCCACCCCCGCCTGGCCAAACGCCTTCATCAGGGCGCTATCATCGAATTCACCGGTTATGGACGGGTGAAGCTGCAGCTCATCAAACCACTGGGTAAGCCCGCCTCTGATGGCTGTCTCATGTGTGGGCAGCAACAGGGGTGCATCTTTCAGTGAGTATGGAAAGTTATCACGATAGCGCTGAGCCAGCCCGGGTGTTGCGAAAAAGGCCGTACCGCATTCACCCAGCAGATGATTGAATGCACGTACGCTGCCCCCGGGGTTGATGGGCCGATCTGTCAACAGCATATCCAGTCTGTGCAGGGCGATGTCGGCCAGCAGATTATCCAGCTTGCCTTCCCGGCAGATGATCCGGACAGGCTCTGCCAGCTGAAGGGCAGGCGCCAGCAGGCGGTGGGCAATCAATTTGGGAACCACGTCGGCAACCCCTACCCTGAAGCATGGCGGCCGGCCGGAGGAACGGCTGCTCAACTGATCCTCCAGCTCGGCGCCAAGCAGAAAAATATCCCCGGCATACTCCATTGCGGTACGTCCGGCTTCGGTCAGCAGTAGATGCCGTCCCGAACGGGTAAACAGTTTTGTTCCCAGTGATTTTTCAAACTGGCCCAGTTGGCCGCTGATGGTTTGAGGGGTGACATGCAGGAGCTGGGCAGCCTGGGCGATGCTCCCCTCCCGTGCAACGACCCAGAAGTAGTGAAGGTGTTTGTAGTTGAGTCTGGCCATACTGTTATTAACCCGGCGCCAATACAGCTTGTATTCAGCCGCCATGCGCCGCTGTGCAGCAAGGCGTCAAAGCGCCGCTGGCGTCGCCCTCCATCAAGCTTTCAAGCTTTTGCCGACGCCGCCGGCTGACCGGCAATAGTTCGAAAATAACGAACTGATTGCAAATAATATTCGAGTTTTATCTGTTAAGGCAAGGCGCTAGACTTCATCTGATCCGTGTTGAGCGCCGCGGTGCTCCCATGCTTTGATGAAGCGTACTACTGAAATACCGAGGTATCGAAGATGAATATAGCCAAATCTCCAGTTGCTCAGCCGCGGTCTTCCGTGCTGGCCACCAACAAGGTGCTGCGAAATACCTATTCCCTGCTGTCTTTGACGCTGCTGTTCAGCGCGGCCGTGGCGGGCGTTTCCATGATGCTCAACCTTCCGCACCCGGGTCTGCTGATCTCGCTGGCCGGTTATTTCGGGTTGCTGTTTCTGACCAGCAAACTCCGTAACAGCGGGCTGGGAATTCTCGCGGTGTTTGCCTTGACCGGCTTCATGGGATATAGCCTCGGTCCCATACTCAATCAGTATCTGGCGATGACGAACGGCCCCACCACGGTAATGACCGCACTGGGCGGAACCGGCGTGATATTCCTCGGCCTGTCTGCCTATGCCTTAACCACTCGCAAGGATTTTAGTTTTATGGGTGGGTTTCTGATGGTAGGGATACTCGTCGCTTTCCTGGGGGGGCTGGGCGCCCTCTTTTTTGAAATGCCCCTGTTGTCGCTGGCGGTCTCCGCCATGTTTGTGCTGCTGATGTCCGGGCTAATCCTCTATGAGACCAGCAATATCATTCATGGCGGCGAGACCAACTACATCATGGCTACGGTTACGCTCTATGTTTCGATATACAACCTGTTCCTCAGCCTGCTGCAGTTGTTGACGGCTTTTTCTTCAGACGGAGAGTAAGTATCAACCCGGCGACAACATCGATTGTGTTCAGCGCTGCAGGCATGTGTTGGGTCAAGGCACAGTGCTGGCCAATGGAACATGCCACATTTCGATCCGGCGGATACATGGGGTTTCAGGCGACAGGCACAGGCCGTTGGTATTGACTATAATGGGGTAATGAAACGGTTCCCGGAGTCGAAGGGAAGCCGCCACAAAACGTGATGAGTGTCCCGGCTCTCAAGTTGAATATGGCGTAAAATGGCCTTTTCTGGAGTGGTCTGAAGCCTGGTTCGGGCCATGCCCCGGGGCGGTTTGCGAAGGCCAGGGAAGCAAAAGGAGTTCTCCATGCCCCATTCACTGGAAAGCGTACGCGCCACTGCTCATGCAAATGGACGCGCCCTGCTGGGGAAGTCCAACGTGGTTGCGACCGGCGTGGGTTACAAGGTTACCGCCGGGACAAGAACCGACATGCTCTGCGTGGTCTGTTCGGTGGAAAAAAAGCTGCCGCTGTCGGCGCTCGAACAGTCGGATCGGATTCCGGCAGAGGTTGATGGACTGCCCACCGACGTGGTAGAGACGGGCCCTGTCCGGACGTTGCAATCTCCCACCGGCCGTTTCCGTCCGGCTCCCGGCGGTGTGAGTATCGGCCATCGGGACATCACTGCGGGCACTCTCGGTTGTGTCGTACTCCGGGACGGGCAGCCCCATATCCTTTCCAATAACCATGTCCTTGCCAACAGTAATGCCGCCAGCAGGGGTGATCCCATTCTGCAACCCGGCCCCTATGATGGGGGGCAACTCCCGGATGATCGCATCGCCGAACTGTCTGATTTCGTGCCAATCGAGTTTGAAGGAGCGACGCCCAGTGATTGCGGTGTCGCCGGCAACGTGGTTGCGGCGCTGAACAAACTGGCCGGGTGGAGTGGCAGCGACGTTCGGCTGCAGGCAGTGAGTATACAGGCGAAAGCGAACAAGGTGGATGCAGCAATCGCCCGCCCCCTCCGTGAGGGGGAGTTGAGCAAGGAGATTCTGCACATCGGGTCAATAGCGGGGGTAGGGCAGGGCGAACTTGGAATGGCAGTCAATAAATCCGGACGAACTACGGGGTTGAGCCGGGGAGAGATTCAGCAGATAGATGTCAGTGTGAAAGTCCAGTTCGGGGCTGGCCGAGTGGCGCTTTTCGTTGATCAGTTGATGGCGGGAGCGATGAGTCAGGGAGGAGACAGCGGTTCCGCGGTGCTCGACGACTCCAATCGGTTGGTGGGGCTTCTGTTCGCCGGCAGCGACAACAGCACCCTTATTAACCGGATAGATAATGTATTTTCGGCCTTGAATCTCTCCCTGTGAAAAAGATCTTCCGGTCCCTGTTGATGATATATATGCTGGCAGTATGTGGCGCGGTTGGAGCGTGTGAAATGAAAAGCTTGATTCAACAGGTAAAGGCGCAACATGAGGCGGAGCTGATGGCCATTCCTGGCGTGGTATCGGTAGGCATCGGCAAGGGTGAAAAGGGTGAGGCGGTCATCGTCGTGGGTGTGGAAGATGAGAGAAAAGAGACCCTTTCAATCATTCCCGAATCGCTGAGTGGTTATCCGGTGGAGGTTCGCCCCTTGGGCAGAATCGTTGCACAATAACAGCGCTGGCAGCCTGGTCACCTGGCATATCTTGACCGGTAAACCTTAGCTATCGATCTCGGCGACCGTATGCGCGTTCGGGCCGCCATTCGAAGCGTTGCGGCGGTTTGGCCACAGGAGTGCCGTGGCAGCACCGCTGTACCTTGCGACTGACCGCTGAACCCCCCGCTGAATCCTAAGTTATTACCTTGAAAGAGTACTAGGATGACAGTGGTTTTTTCACCTCGCTGCTTGTAGCCGGGTTAGTGATCGGCCGGTTCGCGAGTACGCCCGACACGTTTCAGCTTGATATGAAGCGCCGCCTTGGCCATCAGATGTGCACTGATGGGGGCGGTAATGAACAAAAACACCGTTATCAACACCTCATGCAAACTGATATCATCTGTTTTGAAGCTGAAATAAAGCACCGAAGCGGTCAGAATGGCTCCCACACCCAGGGTGGTTGCTTTGGTCGGGCCGTGCAGCCGCATGAAAAAATCGGGCAATTTATATAGACCTATAGAGCCCACCAGGGTAAAAAAAGCGCCAATAACGATCAAGGCGGACAGGATCCATTCAAGCATCGGTCTGTTTTTCCTTTTGAAACTGCAACTACTCAGTGAGTTGTAACGTTTTAGGGTAACTGCTCAGCTTGTCCCTGAACAGTTACCTCCCTCATCGGGTAAAGGCCGTTGCGGGATCACTCCATAATGTCGCCGCGAAGCAGGTATTTGCTAAAGGCAACAGTGCCTACGAAGCCCATTACCGCGATCAACAGCGCGGCTTCAAAGTACAGACTGCTTCCAAAATGGAGTCCTGCCAGTATCAACAGCGCGATTGCATTTATGTAGAGCGTATCGAGCGCCAATATGCGATCAGGTATATCTGGTCCTTTGACCAAACGTATAAAGCTCAACAGTAACGCCAGGGTGACCAGAGAAAAAGCTATCAGTAGGGCGGTTGCTAACACTCTGTGAATACCTCCTTTAGCGGGGTTTCATAACGCTCCTTGATCTGTTTGACCGTAGCCGGTATGTCTTCGATATGAAGCGCATGCACCAGCAGACGGGTTCTGTCTTCCGTCAGATCACAAGAGACGGTTCCCGGCGTAAGTGAGATCGTGTTTGCCAGTAAGCTGATTCCCAACGGGGTCCGAATATCCAGTTCCACGTAGAAAAAACCGGGCTTCAGTTTTCTGTTTCTTCCCAATATGAGTTTTGCTACGGTTATATTGGCGATCAGAATGTCCCACAACACGATCCGCAAAAACCTGAGCAGCATCAGCGGCGCCCTTATATAAACCTTCTCCTCCCAGAAACCGGATGTCAGCAAGGAGATTGAGAAGGCCAGAATGAAGCCCAGCACGAGATGCCCTGGCGCCATGGTATTGTTCAGTAACAACCAGATACCCCAGAGGGCCAGGGTGAGTACAGGGTGGGGGAAAAGCTTTTTCACTGGCGTTTTCACTCTTCAATCGACGGGTTGTTGACTGCGGGTGCGGACAGCACCGCTTCAATGTAAGCTGTGCTGTCGAGAAGCTGTTCGGCGGCCGATGCCGTAAATGCCGTGACAGGCTGTGCGCAGATCACCAGTACCGGACTGACCAGAAACAGCCCGATTACCGCCATGAAGGCGTTGCGGTTCAGCGGCTCCCCGGCTGCCGGTGAGGGGGGGGGCGGCAGTGTGCGGTAGAAGATGGATGAGCCGGTGCGCGCCATGGTAATGATAGTAAGCAGACTTGCCGCCAGCAGAATGGTAAAAACCCACGCAACCCATTCGTGATGCAGGGCGGCGTTCAGGATGAGTACCTTGCCAAAAAAACCGGACAGTGGGGGCATTCCGGTGATGGCAATGGCCCCAAACATAAAAACAGATCCAGTGACAACAGCATTTGGCAACTGGGGCGCGCTTTCGAAACGGTCTTCAAATGCGCCGCGCCCTTTTAATATAACATCCGCCAGCAAAAACATTGCGCCCGCGATCAGCGTGGAGTGAATCAGGTAGTAAAGCGTAGCGCTCAAGGCCGATGAACCATTCAGGCCAACGCCGATCAGCAGCGTGGCAACAGAGGCCAGAACCAGATAGGCAATCTGCTCCCGCAGGTTGCGTGCCGCCATAACCCCCAAGGCAGCGAATGTCAGCGTCACCAGGCCGAGGCCCAGCACCCAGGGCATATAATAGTAGGCCAGTTCACCCGCCTCGGATCCGAAAATGGTCCCATGCACCCGGATGATGGCATAGATCCCCACCTTGGTCATGATGGCGAACAGCGCAGCCACCGGCGCCGAGGTGTTGGCGTAGGCACCGGGCATCCACAGATAGAGGGGAAACATGGCGGCTTTCACGCCGAATACGACCAGCAGCAACAGACCGGCAGCGGCAATCAAACCCAGGCTGTCCCCCGGCGCCGTGGCTATCCTGGCGGCCATATCTGCAATATTGAGTGTTCCCAGCAGACCGTACAGTGTTCCGACCGCAAACAGAAACAGGGTGGAACCGATCAGGTTGATGACCACATAGTGTAACCCCGCCCTGGTCCGCAGGCGGCCGCCACCGTGAAGCAGCAGCCCGTAGGAGGCCAGCAGCAGCACCTCGAAGAAAACAAACAGGTTGAAGAGATCTCCGGTCAGAAAAGCGCCGTTCAGGCCAAACAGTTGCAGTTGGTACAATACGTGGAAATGGGGTCCTTTTTCGTCCGTATTCGAAGCAACGGCATACCATAATGCCGCCAGCGCCAGAACAGCGGTAATCGATACCATCAGCGCCGATGCCCTGTCTGCGACGAGCACGATGCCAAACGGTGCGGTCCAGTTACCCAGCAAATATACCTGATACTGCCCCGGCAAGGAGACAACTATCAAGGCGACGGCGAGGGCAACCAGCCCCGCAACCGCCGACAGGCTGACGATACGTTGATAATAAATGCCCTTCCCTCGAAGCAGGATAAGGAGGAATCCTGTGATGAGGGGCAGGAAAACAGGCCAGGCAGTCAAGTGGCTCACTGCACCGTCCCCCTGTCGGGATCGATGTTCTTGCCAATATCTCGTTGGTCGGGTGTCTGTTGGTTGTCAGCAAGCCCGTCCACATGGTCTGAATCCAGCTCCCCGCGCGCCTTGAGCGCCAGCACGATCAGGAAGGCCGTCATTCCAAACGCAATGACAATAGCCGTCAAAACCAGCGCCTGGGGCAACGGATCGCTGTATTGCGCCGCTTTGGCCGTTTTGTCGATAATGGCGGGAAGCCCGATGGTCAGGCGGCCCATGGAGAACAGGAAAAGGTTCACCGCGTAAGCGAGCAGGGTCAATCCCAATACCACCGGAAAGGTTCGCGCGCGCAGTGTCAAAAAGACCCCCGTTGCTGTCAGTATGCCGATGGACAGGGAAATCATGTACTCCATTATCGGACCTCCGTCCGCCGTTTTTGTTGCTCCGCCTTGTGGGATGAGTCACTCAGCTTGCCCAGCTCTACCAGACTCAAAACAGTGGCGCCTACCACGACCAGGAACACACCCAGATCAAAGGCGATTGCGCTGGCCACCTCGAACTTGCCCACCACCGGCCAGTCCAGATAGGTAAACGTGGAGGTCAGGAAAGGGTATCCCAGCCCCATTGCCACCAGGCCGGTCGCCGTTGCCGCCAGCAACCCGAGTCCGATCACCCAGTGCATATCGAATCTGAGGCGTTTGCTGGTCCAGGCGATGCCGTTGGCGAGATACTGGACAATCAGCGCTACCGCAGCAATCAGCCCGGCAATAAAACCGCCGCCGGGCAGATTGTGCCCCCTTAGAAAAATGTAGACGGCGATCATCAGCATCAGTGGAAACAGCAGGCGTGTATGCGTTCGCATGATTTCGGGATGATTGTCGCTGCTCCACAGACGCCCCTGGCTGTCGCGGTCGGGCGCCGGGAGTTTCATTCCCCGCAGCATGGCGTAGATTCCCAGGCCTGCCAGAGCCAACACGACGATTTCGCCCAGGGTGTCCGTACCCCGGAAATCGACCAGAATGACATTGACCACGTTGGTTCCCCCACCGCCGGGGACGGCATTGAGCAGAAAATAGTCGGAAATGGGGGTCAACTCCCTCGTCAGCACCCCCATCGTGAGAACGGCCACTCCGGCGCCTGCCAGAACGGAGATGGCGATATCCCGCCCGATACGCACCTTGTCCCGCTCCCTGGGGGTGGACTGCGGCAGGAAATAGAGCGCCAAAAGCAGCAGAACCACGGTGACCACCTCGACGGACAGCTGGGTCAGGGCAAGATCAGGAGCGGAAAATTTGACGAAAACCAGTGAAACCACCAATCCCACCACGCCGAGCATGAGCAGGGAAACCAGCCGTCTCCGGTGCAAAACGGCGGTCATCAGGCTCGCCGCCATCATTACCGCCAGGACGGCCAGACTGACGCCGTCCACCGGGAGCAGCTCCCGGGCGCCAAGCAGGGGAGCAGAAATGCCCATCCAGCCGATGAAACCGGCGGTCAGCGCCGTGACAATGACCCAGACAGCGGCATTCTGCAGCGAACCCTTGTCGAAAACACGTGTCACGCCGACGGCAAAGCGATCGAGACTGCCCAAAATGGCATTGAAGACGATGCGGGCGTCCCAGCGGGCCACGCTCGCGTCATGCCAGGCGAACAGCCGTTTGCGGGCCGTGTAGACCAACGCCCCCCCCGCCAATGCCAGGATGCTCATTATCAGGGGCAGATTGATCCCGTGCCAAATGGCCAAGCTGTATTCCGGCGGACTGGCCTGCAGTGTCCCGGCAACGGCAACGTGCAATACCGGGGCGACGGTAAACATGGGGATGATTCCCACCGCCAGGCAGATAATCACCAGCAGATCGACAGGGATCTTCATGAAACGCGGGGGTTCATGAGGCGTTTTTGGCAGGTCGACCGGCTTCCCGTTGAAAAAAACATCATGGATAAAACGTAACGAATAAGCAACCGAAAAGATCGCCGCAATCAATACCAATGCGGGGATCGCCCACGCCCATCCAGAAACCTGCGATGCGGTTATCGTCTGCTGGAAAAACATCTCCTTGCTCAAAAATCCGTTCAGCAGGGGAACACCGGCCATCGCCGCGGCTGCGATCATTGCCAGCACGGCCGTATGTGGCATGTAACTGAACAGGCCGTTGATTCTGCGCATGTCCCGTGTGCCCGTTTCATGATCGATAATTCCGGCCACCATGAACAGCGAGGCCTTGAAGGTTGCGTGATTGATGATATGGAAAATCGCTGCAACGGCCGCCAGTTGGGTGCCGAATCCGAACAACAGCGTAATCAGCCCCAGGTGGCTGATGGTCGAATAGGCCAGCAACCCTTTGAGATCGTGCTGGAACAGCGCGATGTAGGCGCCGATTACCAGGGTAATCAACCCGGCACTGCTTACTATCCAGCTCCATTCCGGCGTACCCGACAGGACCGGGAAAAAGCGTGCCAGCAGGAAAATCCCCGCCTTGACCATGGTTGCAGAGTGCAGGTAGGCAGAAACAGGTGTCGGCGCTGCCATCGCATGGGGAAGCCAAAAGTGGAACGGAAACTGTGCCGACTTGGTGAATACACCAATCAGGATCAGAACCAGAACGGGCAGATACAGCTCGCTGGCGCGCACGCGATCGCCTGCGGCCAGCACATCCGTCAGGTTGTAGCTGCCTACCACATGACCGAGCAGCATGACCCCTGCAAGCAGCGCCAATCCGCCGGCGCCGGTAATCGCCAGGGCCATGCGTGCTCCCAGGCGGGCATCTTGCCGATGTCGCCAGTAACTGATCAGCAGGAATGATGTCAGCGAGGTCAGCTCCCAGAAAACCACCAGTTGAATCAGGTTTTCAGACAACACGACCCCCAGCATGGAACCCATGAACATCAACAGATAGGCAAAAAAGCGGCCCATGCAGTCTTTTGGAGAGAGGTAGTAACGCGCATAGCCGATGACGAGCAGGCCGATAGCGAGAATGAGCAGCGCAAACAGCAGCGCCAGGCCGTCCAGGCGAAAGGAAAAGGTCAGTCCGATACCCGGGATCCATGACCAGCTTTGAATCAGGGTCTCACCCTGAAACGGCAACCCGGCCGCAGGAGCCAAAAACGCCATGGCCAGAAGGGTGATGATTGTTGCGGCCCACGCTGATGCAAGACGGCTATACCGGGAGACCCAGGCGGCGGCGATGGCGCCAACAAAAGGCAACAGGACGACCACAGGAATATTAAAACTTAAAAGTGTCATGATTTACTGTTACAAGAACGGTTTTCAGCTTTTGTCGGGTGTTTGAGCGCTGCCGGGCCTTTGCTTCAACGCATTGAGTTCGGGCAGAGAAGCTTATCATATCAGCCGGCATAGGGTAATGGCCTGCAACAGCATTTGGCAAGTGTCAAACGACAGAAAAAAAACCCGGCGCACCGCGGCTGAATAGTTACCTCTTTTCTGCTGGCAAGGGTATTCTTGCGGAGAGTGACAGCCGCGGTGTTTTGGCCGCGCCATGCTATACTTGGTAGAGCGGACGCCGTGCTGGCGTGGCGGTGAATTGCACAGAGGGGCACCAAATGCGGGCGGAAAGCAGTTGTCTGTTCGAGAGCCGGGCGCTTTTGCGCTCATGTCCAGTAGTGCCATGAGGCTGTTGGTTACAGGTGGTAGCGGATTCATCGGCCGGCATCTGTGCCGCTTGCTGGCGGCTCGAAACCATTCGATAACGGTATTGAGCCGTAATCCTGCCGCTGCGGCAGAAATCGTCGGTGACGGGATCGCAATCGTTGATGACCTTGATGCGTTGACCCCCGACGAGCATTTCGATGCCATAGTCAACCTGGCGGGCGCCCCCATTTTCGGCGGGCGCTGGACAGAGAAGCGCAAGCGCCTCATCTACGACAGCCGCATTCAGACCACCGCAAAACTGATTGATTTTATAAAGAATAGCGACCAAAAGCCGAAAGTGCTGGTCAGCGGTTCAGCCATCGGTTTCTATGGTGATCAAGGTGATGCCGTACTTGATGAAACCTCTGCTGGTCATCCGGAGTTCAGTCACCGGCTTTGCCAAGACTGGGAGGCAGAGGCGGACAAGGCCCGGCAGTATGGTGTGCGGGTGGCCACTCTTCGTACCGGCCTGGTGATTGGCAGGGATGGTGGTTTCCTCCGGCCCATGCTGCTGCCATTTCGATTGGGCCTGGGTGGCCCTCTCGGTGACGGGCGGCAGTGGATGTCCTGGATTCACATCGATGATCACATCGCAATGGTCAGTACATTGCTCGAAAACCCCTCTCTGAGCGGTGTTTTCAATGCAACAGCGCCCAACCCGGTAACCAACCGGGAGTTTACCCGCACCCTGGCGGGTATTTTACGGCGTCCAGCCTTTCTGCCGGTGCCGGCCTGGTTGTTGCGGCCGTTGCTGGGTGAGATGGCGGATTTACTGCTCGGCAGCCAGCGGGTAATGCCGGCGCGTTTTCAGCAGAATGGCTTTCAGTTTCAATATCCTGATCTGGAACCGGCGCTGCGTCAGGCAGTATTGAAATAAGGGCGGTCGAAAAGGGAGGTGGGGAATGAGCACTTGATTTGTAAAATTAACCAGTAGTTCGCAGACACACCAAGACACTTGGCCAAATGCAAGGGGATAACCAGGCAACTGCTGTGGGAAGAGTACACCCACAGCAGTATCCCCCAACCGCTGTTACAGCCACTTCGCGGTTCTGTGACCGCTACGGGCAGTGTCTGAAAAAGCGTTCAGTCAGCTGCACATTGACACCAGCTATGCCACTTTTTTCAACCTCGTAGATGCCACCCACGTTCGGTTATATTTCGAGTAGAAGGCAATGAACCCCAACCCTGAAAGAAACATCAGTACAGAAGCGGGTATCGGCACAGCGGCTATAGCCACTCCCTCTTTCAACGTCACGACATCTATGTCTTGAGTCGAAACCCAGGAAGCAAACTTTTCCAAATCCTTGGCTGACCAGTCAGACGAACAAGTGGTCTTGTCTTTGCAGTCTTCGATTTTATGAAATGTTAGAATAAGCCACTCATTATTTAGGATGGCTTCCTCTACCCGCGCTTCTATCTCTTCCATGCTAATATTGCCATTAATCCCAATCCTCTTGAGAAAATAGTTGCTTTCAAGCGGTAGTTTGTTGGGCCAAGTCAGTCCCTTTCCAATCACTGCTGTGTCATAATACTTCTCGGCCAATGTGGCGAGATCATCACTCCAGCGATTGAATGGAGCTACAAAGCTGTTTATCTCGAAACCTTCGTTTTCAAAAATCTCTTTTGAGTATTCTAGTTCACGCTCAGCAGATCCGGCCCGTATCTCATGTGTTAATGGATCAATCCCCTCTTCAGGGTTGACGTACAAAATACCGCCATCCTTATCAAAGAAATAACTGCCCGGCCTGGAGTTTATTTCGTCCAGGGATTTTACCTTTTTCAGATAACTGTCTTTCTGCAACAGGGCCGTTAATTCACCATAATTATAACTTGCTGTATACACATTGGAGCTACCTTGAAGGGGCGCCCAACCCGAAACCACTTCGTCGTTGTAGGTAAGGGGAATTCGTGTCAGACTGCGATGCGAGTAGCTGTGGGAGGCTACTTCCCATCCCTGTTGACTGAAGTAGCGCAGATCTTCAAGAGTGAGTTTGTGTCTATCGTTCATAAATCCTTCGTAAACTCTGGCAATCGGCCCAATGACGCCTTGTTGATTGAACTTTCCTAATATATCTACAGCGTTGAGTTGACTTTTTGTGCCATCATCAAATGTATAGGTCAAAAGGGCTGCTGATACGTTTGCAGAAAACAAAGAGAAAGCAATACAACATGTTTTTAGAAAGGTGATTTTCGGAATTTTCAAGGCTTATGCTCCATGTTCTGGTTGTAGCAGGGAAAACACACAACGCATTGGTGCGCTATTTGAAATGTTGCCCAATATCGCACGCCATGCAACTAAGCAAAAAAGATGCCATTATAGAAAAGCATAGTAATATCAGCAGGATATGTCGGGCGAATGCAAGCCCAGCCCTGATCATGTAAAACATTCGGACACCGGCACGAGAGCCAGGATGCATACGCTATAGTGCGTATTGGTTCCGCTTTCTAAACCAACTGTTTGCCATGGAGTTAAGATGACGACAACAGAACTTCGCGAACCGACCGCAGGAAGAGATTCTTGTCTACGTGGACGTATACATTCACCCTCCTTTCCGGAGAGCCATAGTCAAATCCGGTGTGCGGTCTGAACAGGTGCTCCCCCGCTGTTCCCGGCTTTGCTGTTCATCTTGATTCCATCGTTGAATTTTCATACCTTTGATGACCTTGGCCTGGTAGTCGAATCCATGGATCCTGCACCAGCGCTTCTCTGCGTATAAAACGACACCCGGTTCTGCAGTTAACGCGACATCCAGAGATTTACGCACCTTCCAACGGGACGCGAATGCCAGCCCCGTGCCGAGCTGCTATCTGTTTGATCGAACGCCGTCAGAACAGGTCGGCCGGATCCACATCCAGTGACCAGCGCACCTTGCGGCTGCTTTTCAGGGTCTCCAACCGGACTGCCCATTTGTCCAGCAGGTGGTGTAGCGTCCGGCGCTTGGCCGATTGCAGCAGCAGTTGCGCCCGATAGCGTCCGGCTCGCTTCTCCATTGGTGCCGGCACCGGCCCCAGCAGCATCACCTCTTCAGAGCCGAGCAGGTCAGCCGCTTTCCGGGCTTGATGGAGGAAATTGAGTGCTGTTTCCGCAGTCGTGGCTTCCGCACGCAGCAGGGCCAGCGCGCTGTAGGGTGGAAGCCCGGCCTCTCTCCGTTCGTTCAACGCACCGGCGGCAAACTGCCGGTAACCCCGGGTCGTTAGTTGTTGCAACAACGGGTGCTCGGGATGGTGGGTTTGAATCACTACGAGTCCCGGCTTCTCTGCCCGCCCGGCACGGCCAGCCACCTGCAGGATCATCTGGCTCATTCTTTCACTGGCCCGGAAATCAGCGCTGAACAGCCCTTGATCCGCATTGAGAATCCCCACCAGCGTAACGCCGGGAAAGTGATGTCCCTTGGCCAGCATCTGGGTTCCGATGAGGATACGCTTTTTCCCCTGCAAAATTGCGTCCAGCTGCGCCTGCATGCTCCCCTTGCGGCGGGTGGTATCCCGATCCAGCCGGGCGATGCCGATGGCGGGGAAGTGGTGTTGCAATGCGTGTTCTATACGCTCCGTGCCGCTGCCCAGTGCGCGCAGGTCGATACTGCCACAGTCGGGACAGTTGGGGTTCACTGGCCGTTCCGAACCGCAATGGTGGCAACGCAGCCGCCTTTCCCGCTGATGATAGGTAAGGTGGGCATTGCAGCGCTGGCAACGCCCCACCCAGCCACAATCATGACAGAGCAGCGTAGGGGCGTAACCGCGCCGGTTCAGGAACAGCAGAATCTGTCCTTCCGATTGCAGATGCGCTTTCATGAGTTCCAGCAGTCCGGAAGAGAGTCCCTCCTGTAGCGGTTGCCGGCGCAAATCCAGCAGCCGGAACTGCGGCGGCACGGCCTTCCCCGCGCGTTTGGGCAGAGAGAGGTGGTGATAGCGGCGCAGCCGGGCGTTGAACACTGTTTCCAGCGAGGGGGTCGCACTGCCCAGCACTACGGGGATATCCGCATTCCGGGCGCGAACGATGGCCATATCCCGGGCTGAATAGCGGAAACCTTCCTGTTGTTTGAATGACATGTCGTGCTCTTCATCGACGATGATGATGCCGAGATCCTTTGCCGGAGTGAACAGTGCAGAACGGGTACCGATGATCACTGTTGCCTCACCACAGCGGCTGGCCAGCCAGGCTGCTAACCGCTCTCCGGCGGAGAGCGAGGAGTGTAGCAGCGCGATGGGGCCGGGAAGGCGCCGAGAGAAACGTTCCAGCAGTTGCGGCGTGAGACCAATCTCGGGAACCAGCACCATCGCCTGCCGCCCCGAGTGGATGATTTGTTCGATAACTCTCAGGTAAACCTCTGTTTTACCGCTACCCGTTACGCCTTCCAGCAGAGACACGGAAAACCCGCCTCTGGATCCCAGAATGGCGGCGACCGCTTTCTCCTGGGCTGGATTGAGCTGCGGACGTAACTCTTCCGCCATGGAATGGCTGCTGGCGGGGGATGGGCGAGCGGGAGCCTCGGCACGCTCCACCCAGCCTTTTCTATCCAATCGATTCATTACCGGCCACCAGTTCTGCAGATGCTGGCGAAGCTGATGCGCCCGAAGACCGCCGGATTGCCCGTTCAGTATCGAAAGCAACGCCTGTTGCCGGGGCGCATTGGACAAAGATCTGGCTGCCGCTGCTTTGCCGGACGCTGTCAGCCGCCACACCGTATTGCCGGGAAGCCGGGCCGGCTTACCCTCCCGCAGTTGAGATGGCAGGGCATTGGCAACCACTTCGCCAATGGGATGATGGTAGTAGCGGCTGCCCCAGTTGACCAGCTCCAACAGATCGGCCGGCAGGACAGGCTCCTCATCCAGCACTGCGATGATCTTTTTTAGCCGCTGCGCGGGAACACAGCTTTCGGCAACGAGTTCCAGCAAGAGACCAATCACAACTCGTCTTCCAAACGGAACTTTTACCCGTATGCCCGGGCGCAGCGCGGCTACAGGCTCTCCGGCAGAAAGATAGTCGAAGCTGCGCCTCAGGGGAGAGGGGATTGCGATACGCAAGATAGGGGACTTCGACATGCCTTCGTGGAGAGATAAAAATGCCTCGTAACGACTCAAGAAGAAATAACGCCACCTCCTCCAGTTGGCAGATGATAGCCTCTTGGAATCGAATCCGATACCTGTCCGTTCAGATTGCCTCCAATATGCCGCCGCATCCGGCTGTATGCAAGCAAAAGGGAGTGCACAATTACCCGAATCAAGTGTCGCCAAACCGCGACGAATAATGTAAAATCAAAACATATTATTTAGAGTTAATATTGTTAATCTCTGGTTGTCTGATATGTATTCAATCCAGAGTGAAACGCGCTCCCGGCGGAAATGAGTTATTCACAATAACTGTGGATAACTATGTGGGAAATTTGGTGGGAAGTGTCTGCATCAGCGCGTTGGCAAGCTTTTCGTCAAAATGGTCAAATATTGACCGCATTTTGAAAATGTCATTAAAAACAACAAGAAACGTTGTTGTTGTCCGGCTTGTTGTTAAGTTTTTGACGGTATCGGGCAACGAAGGAGGCAAGACTTTTTCTTGTTGAACGTTTGTGTATATGAAGCTGTTGAAGCCATCTCTGCCGCGGACTGACAATCCTGCCGGCACGACTGGAAGCGCCCCCTGCTTCGGCTTTTTTATATTGCCGCACAGCGACAAGAGGGCAATATCAACAAGAAAACAACTTAATGCGAATATGGCGACAATCATATTTTTCTTGTTGTTCCGGACTCCAGAGGGTTGCCAGCGCACTTCCGTTACGGTGCTGAGGCGTTTTCTCTTTTTCTGTTTTCTGCTGTTTTCCGGTCTTCTCGCGGCGGAGCCGCCGATCAGGGCAGATGTTCGCTGGGTCGTCTACTATTCAGACAAGGCGGCGCCAGCGGATTTCGATGCCTATACTCTCCTGGTTCTCGACCGCGATTATCACCCCGATATCTCCTCTCTGACACAACAGGGAAAAATCCTGCTGGGCTATCTAAGCCTGGGTGAAGCCGAACGGCACCGCGACTATTTCGACGAAGTGAAGAACGGAGGGTTGCTGTTGGGCGAGAACCCGCACTGGCGGGGCAGCTATACGATAGATATTCGTGAACGCCGTTGGACGGAACGGATCATCTCCCGTCTGATTCCTGCACTGTTGCGCCGGGGGTTCGATGGTGTCTTCCTTGATACGGTGGACAGTCCGTTGCATCTGGAGCGCCAGTACCCCCGGCGTTACCGCGGGATGAGTGATGCAGCTGTGCGCCTGGTACGCGCCATCCGCCGGAACTACCCGCAGATCAAGATCATGCTGAACCGGGGCTATGAGATTCTGCCCCGAGTCGCCAGCGATATCGATATCGTATTGGGAGAGTCGGTATATACCGGTTACGATTTCGAAAAAAAAATATATCAACGGGTGCCGCAAGCGGATTACCGGCGGCAGGTAGCGTGGTTGAAACAGGCGGCCGGGAAAAATCCGGCGTTGAAAGTGCTGACGCTGGATTACTGGAATCCTGATGATCCGGAAGGTATCGCTGCCATTTACCGGATACAGCGTGCAAACGGATTCGTCCCCTATGTGGCAACCATCACCCTGGATCGCATCATTCCGGAACCACGAATGTGAGCCAGGATTCTCTGCAGCTTCGTACCTTGACCTTGACCGATGCCATGCCCGTTGTCACGGGGCATGTCTATTGGATTGCCGGGTCAATGTTGCAGTGAAAAGCACTCATCTACCCGTCGTACTGGTGGCGATGCTGGGGTTGATTGGCGGCTATCTGGCCTACCCCCGGCCAACCGAGCTGGCGCTGATACGCTTCAAGAACCAGCAGTATACGGCGGCGCGCGCGGGATACGAAACGCTGCTGCAACAGGGAGTGATGTCCGTCAACGTCGTGCTGCCGCTTGCCGAGCTGTATCTCGTCTATGGAGAGATGGACAAGGCGCTTGTGTTGATGGAGAACTTCGTTCAGGAAAATCCGGGCAACATCGAAGCCCGGCTGCTGTTGAGCGAATACTATCGACAGGCCCGGCGGCCCCAGGACTACATGGACAGTCTGGAAAAGCAGACCGAGCTGCAACCTTCAGAGCAAGCCCTGCGCAATCTCTCCCGGCTGTATAACACAGGGGGCCGGTATCACCAGCAACTGGAGGTGCTGAAGCGTATCGTGGAGGAGTATGAAGCCAAGCCTCACGACTATCTCGACCTGGCCTACCTGCTGGCGGCCGAGGGCGCCAGAAACGCCGCGACCGAGGTGTTGCGGCGGCTCGCCAGGGAGCATCCTGCCGCTTTCAATTTGCGGGCAAGGGAGTTTCTGGTAACACTCTTTCTCGATCTGGAACGGTATGACAGCGCCATCGCCTATGTGCAGGGATACGGCGATCTCGGTGGCAAATGGGCGATCTATTACGAGCGGGCGCTGGCCGGCGCCAACCGTTATCAGCAACTGATCGCTTTTTGGGAGCGTCAGCTCCTCCGTCCTGATTTGAGCGACGAAGAGAGAGAGGCCATCAGCTACCGGTACGAAAACAGGCTGCGCCAGCTTGGGCGGGAAGATGAGCGGCTGGCCTTTCTGCAACGGCAGTTGCAACGCTCCGATCTGGACCCACAGCAGCGCGGGAGGCTGATGCAGCGCTACGAAACCGCGCTGCATGAAAACGGTCGCTGGCAGACATTGCTGGCCTGGTTGCTGGGCAGAATAGAAAATGTGGATACCCCTGTCGAGGAGCGGGAGTCGGTTACTCACCGCTACGAGTCCCTGCTGCACGAAGCGGGCCGCCGGCAGGCGCTTTTCTCTTTTTGGGAAAAACAGCTCAAGCGCACCGATCTAAGCGGCGAAGAGAAAAAAGGGATGAGTGACCGCTATGCAGCCGCGTTACAAGGGACAGGGCGTTACAGGGAACAACTGGCGCTGCTCCGGCTGCAACTGAAAGAGCTTGAACTGAGCCAGGAAGAGAGGCGTGCGTTGGCATTCCGCGCACTGCAGCTTGGCGACAAGCCTTTGGCTGAACGGGTATTTCTGCAACTGGCCGCCGATGCTCCCGCCGAGAGTGCCGAAGTGAGCCAACTGCTGTATTTGTGGGGTCCCCATCCCGGATCGCGCGAGTTGCAGTGGCTGGAGAAACGGGCGCGCGAAGCCCGGGGAGAGCAGCGTCTTGCCTGGTTGCGGCGATTGCTCGATGCGGGAGCTCCCGAGCGTGCGCTCAGGCTTAGCCAGCAAGTCCTCGTGCTGGCGGGGTACAACGACAGATCGGTTGATTTTCAGATCGAGGTGCTGCAGCGCAAGCGGGACTATGCCCGGCTGCGCCCCGTATTGGCCCGGGCGATTGACGAGAGCCAGCAGCCAGCACAGCTGTTCAGTTACATGCGCTTTGCCGGTCAGGCGGGTTTTTCCGATTTGGTTCTCGAAGCCAATGACCGTCTGCTCGCCCTGGCGCCCGATGATCCTGAACTGCCACGCAGGCTGGGTTCGATCGCTTACCGCAGCGGTCTGGGAAAAGAGGCTTTTTTCCTTCTTGGTTATTACCTTGAACGTAATCGCGGTGATGCCGAAAGCAATTTCTATTACGCGGAGCTGCTGACAAAACGAAACGAGCATCAGCAGGCGCAGCCCTACTATCGTCAAGTAATCGAGCTGCTTGCGGCGGAGCAGAAGCTGGATGTATCGAAGGCTGTTATTCGCGCCCAGGCTCTCTATCGTCTTGGCGAGTATGACAATGCGATCTTCGCCTACCGGAAGCTGTTGTCGGCCGAGCCTGACAACCCGGAGCTGCGCGCGGATTTTGCCGCCATTCTGATCGAGACGGGTCATGCCGAGCTGGCGGCCGACATCCTGACAGCCGGCGGAGGTGAATAGCAGGCTATGCGCTGGCACGGCACCATTGTTCCGCTGGCTGTACTGGCTCTGATGCCGCTGCTTTCAGCCTCACCGGTATTTTGCAGTGACCGGACGGCACGGTTGCATATCGAATCGGGTGATAGCCACCTGCGCCTCCTTTTCAGTTGGAACGAGCCGGTAGAAGTGCGGCATGAAGCGGATGGAAGAGCGCTGCTCTTGCAGTTTTCCCGCCCCCTTCCCCCCGCTTTGCCGGCGGAGATATCAGCCCGGGCAAACGCCTGGATCGAGTGGAGCAATACCGGGTATGACCGCTTGCTGCTCCACGCCAAACGGGATGTCGTTTTTGCCGTTGAAAGTGAGGAGGACGCGCACCGGGTTTCCGTGGCGCTGCTCCCTGCCAGGGGCACGACGGCCTCTGCTGCGATTCGCGGTGATCGGTTGTCACAGCAGGAAAAGGCGGCGTTTCGCCTGGAGCGGTTGCGGGCGGCATGGCTGGCCGACGGGGGTGATCTGTTTTCCGCCCGCAGGATACTGGATGCATCCCTTGGCCAGTATCCGGACAACAGCGAACTGCTGGTGGAGATTGCGGATATCGAAGCCCGTCTTGGGCAGTGGCCCAAAGCGGCCAGTTACTACAGCCGGGCGTTGCAACTGGCGGGAGAGCGTCAGGCGGTGATTGCGGCCAGATCCCGGCTGCTGTCCGACCACGGTTCCCGCTTCCGCCTCGATATGGATTGGCAACAGCGTCATGATGCCGATTGGCAGTCTATCTCCCGGTTATCAGGCTACGGCTTTCTGGGTGAGAAAACCCGGCTGGGTGTCGCCTATGAAAAGCGCTCCGTACGGGATGGCATGTTTCGCCATGCCAGCGGCCCGCCGGGTTTCTTCGAAGGGGAAAGGGACTATTTCGAACTGGAACTGCAACGCTATTTTGAATGGGCAGCCCGGGCGCGGCTGTCGCTGTTCGGCGGGAATGGAAATCCGCCCGGCATGCGCGCCGGTTATTCACAACGACTGAATGCCGGGCAGCGGGCATGGATCGATGCAGCCATCGGGGTGCCAGCCTGGGACTATGTTGAGGGCGTGGTGAACGGAGGGACACTCGATAGCCTGACGGTGGGGTGGGAGCGGCCGGGCCGGAGTGGCCGGCGTTTGCCTGAAGATGGAATGCTTTCAAGCTGGATTTCCGTTTCACTGCGGAACTACGGTATCGAGGATGATGCCAATGTGGCTGGCAGCCAGGTGATAAAACTCGGCGCCCGCTTGTTGCTGAGTGAAGCCTCGCCCCGCTTGAGCGTGGGTTACCAGTTGGATCTGGAACAGCAGACTTTCGTGGATGCCCGGCGTTATGCTGAACTTGAATTCCATCCGTTGCCCATCGTCTCCCGCCAGGTTCATACGCTTGATGCCCTGTGGCTTGATCTGCTGAGTGATTATCTGCGCTATGAGACTGGAGCCGGAGCAAGTTATGACGTACGCAATGATGTAGGTGGCCCTTTTGTCGTTGTCAACCTGGTTTACGAGTACCGTTCGGGAGTGGAGATCGGTTTGAAAACCATCTACAGCGCGGGGCCTTATCAAGGAGAATACATACGTTCTACACGGGCGGGAGGTTATTTGCTGTGGCGTTTCTGAACTGGCCGGGATGTGATAAACCGGCGCCAAACCCGTATTTTGACAAGGGGGAAATATGATTTTATTGACCTGGCAACTGAACATGTGGGCCGCCACCGCTTTGCGTTGTGGCGCCTTGCAACAGATCGGCACACGGCGGCTGAATACGATATACAGGGTTGCCGGGCGAATAGCGACCGGTGTCGAAAAAAGGATACGTCCACTCGGGGCGGCGCTGGTTTTTCTGTCGATCCTTTCCGCTTGCGCATCTGCCGGCAAGGTTCCGGTTGTGGCAGAAAAGCGGGGGCAGGGGGCGGGTACGGCCTCCTTCCACGTGGCGGTTCTTCCGTTTGAAAACCTCACCGATCACCCCAAGGCTGGAAAGGTTATGACACGGTTGATGATCACCGAGCTGTATCGGCAGCACACCTTTTCCATTCGCGAGGCGCCGCATCGGGAACAGCGGCTGCAGTACGGGATGGCGGCGGATACCCTGCCAACGCAGAAAGTGCGGGAGCTTGCGCACACACTCAACGTGGACGGGGTGCTGTTGGGCAGTGTTACCGAATATCGTTATCAGCACGGGTTGCGGGAAGAGCCGGTGGTCGGGTTGAGTGTGCGTCTGGTGCGAGCGTGCGATGGAAAAGTCGTTTGGGCCGCAAATCGCGGAGTTGTTGGCCGCGGCTTTTTCAACCGTGAGAGCCTCAGTCAGGTTGGACAACGGATCGTCGCTGCCCTGGTCGGGGCCGTCGAACAGTTGGAGGCGGAGGAGATGAGCTGCTCTCCCTTCTCACCGGATGATTCTGCAGAGGGAAAGAGCCATCCATTCGCCCCTGTTAACAGCAGGAAGCAGGAGGCCGCACCGTGATGGTCAAGCGGGGCGACAAACCGGCCGGAAACAGGATGCCTGTTCTTTTGTTTACATGGCCGCCGGGGTCAACCTGTCGGGTTGCCGGGTTAATCGTTGCGGCCGTGCTTCTGCTTGCCGGCTGCTCTTCCGGGTCTCATCTTCAGCGGCAGTACATTGGCAGTGCTCCGCCACCGCAGCCGGATATGCGTGTCCTGATCGTCCCTTTTCAAAACTATACCGCTCACCCGGGGGCAGGGGGGTACATCGCCAGACTGGCTGCAACCGAGCTGTACAAAGAGAGGCTGTTTGTCATACAGGAGCTTTCATCGGGAGGAGCTTCGCAGTCAGGTGGCAATCGCCGGATTGGCGACCCGGTGGCGGCGGCGCGGGCAGCAGGGGCTGATGCCGTTTTGAGTGGCAGTGTGATGGAGTATGGCTATCGGTATGGCCTGCGCAAACAGGCGGTCGTTGGCATTACGATGCGTTTGACTCGCACCGACGGAGCGGTTCTGTGGGCAGTCAGCACTTCGCGTACCGGCAGTGTTTATCTCGGCCGGGATAGTGCGAGCCGGGTTGCACAGCAGGCCGTCATGTCTACGGTTCAGAGTCTCTCGCGGCAAATGGGGGAAAGCAGTCCATGAAAGGCGGGATGCTGTTATCTTCGAGCGCAAGCAGCCGTGAGCCGCTGTCTGGCAGGGGGAAGTGCCTGTGGGGGATGAGATGTTCGGCGCTTCTGGAGATCGCACTGTTTTTCGCGCTGGCCGTTCTGCTCGACAGGCTGGTATACGATGGGAATGCGTTCTGGAACGCTGCCCCTCATCCGTTCTGGCTGGCGGTGTTGCTGATAACGGTTCAATATGGCACTGCGGAAGGTGTCTTTGCGGCGATGGTGGCGACCGTCGTGCTGCTGGTGGGTGGTATGCCCGAACAGGCGCTGGACGAGGATCTCTATGACTATCTGTTCAGTATCGTTTACCGCCCCTTGATGTGGTTTATGGCCGCCATCGTGTTGGGGGAGTTGCTAATGCGCCATTTGAAAGAACGGGATCGGCTGCGGTTGGCGCTGGAGGAGGCGCATACGAACGAAAAAACCATCGCCGATGCCTATCGGCGTCAGCAGCAGGTCAAGGCGGATCTCGAAGTAAGGGTTGCGGGCCAGATGCGTACCGTTATCTCGATGTATCAGGCGGTAAAGTCGCTCGAGCAACTCGATTCAGGAAAGGTTCTGTTCAGCATCATGGACATGGTCCGTGCGGTGATGAATCCGCAAAAGTTCTCTGTATTCATGTTGAACCGGGATGTACTGGAGGCGGCGGTGCATACAGGTTGGTCCGGGGAGGACAACTACTTGCGTATCATCGGGGCAGATCATCCCCTGTTCCGGGAAATCGTTGCCCGGCGGCGCCTGTTGAGTGTCACTGACGAAAATGGCGAGCGGGCGCTGGATCAGCAGGGTGTTCTGGCCGGCCCCTTGATCAATACAGAAACCGGTGAAGTTATGGGCATGCTGAAAATCGAAGCGCTGGATTTTATGGAGCTGGGCTGGACGAACATCAAAAACTTTGAAGTAATCTGCGAATGGGTTGGAACCGTTTACGGCAATGCAAAACGGTTTCATGCGGTGAAGAAAAACTGCGTCATCGATGACAGCGGGCTGTTTCTCTCTTCCAGCTACTATGTTCGCCAGATCGCTTTCTTGACATCCCTTGCACGGCGGCACGGGTTTGCCCTGGCGCAGATCGATATCGCACTGCAGAACCATGATGAGTTGCCGGAAGCCGCCCGTTCCCGGGTTCCGGTCGTGCTGAGCAAAGCGGTCAAACAGGTTTTGCGCACGACGGATCTGGCTTTCGATCGCCGGGGCAACGGCCGGGAGTTCACCATTATTCTGCCCGCCACACCGGCACGAAACGCCCGGATTGTGGAAGAGCGTCTGCTGGCGGCGCTGGCGGGCGGAGGCGGCAACGGGGTGCCCGAGGCTTCATGGGTGGTGCGGATTGACGATCTGCATACCCCGTAGCGGTATCGGGTTGAGTGAACCGGTTCGAATGATGACAGATTTGGCGACAGCCGGCACCCGGCTCCCCGCAGCCGCTGGTGACAAGAGATTGGACTGCCGGCTCCATTTCGCAGCCGTTCTACTGCTTACCCTGGCCATGGAGCTGCTGCTTTTGTACACCATGGTGAAAGGAGCGCTGTCCGTGGGAACGGCGCTCCTGCTGCATGTTTTTCTGCTGGGAGCGCTGTTCTTCTGGTGGCATAAACTGTTCCACCACCCGCAGGGGGTGATGCGCCGCACCCTGTATCTGTTCCTGTTTTCCACCGCGGTATTGGGTCCGCTGGGGGTGGTGGGAACGCTGCTGGTCATTGTTCTGCACGCCGGGTACCGGCGTTTTACCCTCTGTTTCGAAGAGTGGTATGCGGGCCTGTTTCCAGAGCCGCAGCAGCGTAGCGCCAAGGAGCTGGCCGAGTTTCTCGATACCCGCAAACATCTGGAGGGAGCCGCGGCGCCGGATTCGTTTCACGATATTATTGCCAACGGTTCTCTGCAACAGAAGAGGGACGCCATTATCTTGATGAGCAAACATTTTTGCCCCGATTTCTCCCGCCCGCTACGTCGCGCGCTGGTGGATGAAGACAGCTCCATTCGCGTCATGGCCGCCTCGACCATTGCGCGGATTGAAAACGGGTTTCTGAAAAAAGTCATCCAGGCAGACAGGGCAGCCGCCAGCGCACCCGATGATGTTGAACTGCTGTTACGGCAGGCAAAACTCCATGATGACTACGCCTTCACCGGACTGTTGGAGCCGGATCGGGAAGTGCTCAACCGGCAGAAGGCCAGACAGATCTATCGCCGTATTCTCGAACGGCAGCCGGGCAACCGTCCAGCCGCGCTGCGACTGGGGCGTCTGCTGATTCGGATGGGAGCCGTGCAAGAGGCCGAGGCCCTGCTGAAAGAGAGAGTACAGTCCGGGGCAAAAGAGCCGGAACTTCTGTTTTGGTACGCCGAGAGCCTGTACCGCCAGAATCGTTATCGGGAGTTGCGTGAACTGATGCAGGATTGCGGGCCGGTCTTTGACGGCGAACCGGAGAGGGCGCATCAACGAATGGCCGACGTGCTTCAGGCCTGGCTTTGAGCAGGCGGTTACAGGAGAGGTAAATGAGCCACGCACCCGGAATATCGGCACAACGGAACAGGGGCAAACCAAAGGCACAGGCCGATGTCTGCCTCATTTTGGAAGGGAGTTATCCTTTTGTGACCGGAGGGGTCTCATCATGGACACACGAGCTGATAAAGGCACAGTCTCATCTCTCTTTCCACCTGGTCTTTCTGGTAGCGCCCGGCGCTGACCCGGCCTGCCGTTATGAACTTCCCGCCAATGTATCGGGCACCACCCGGATTGTGTTACAACAGATTCCGGCAGGCAGACGGCGCATCTCCGGAGAAAAAAAACTGATGAACCGTCTCGAGGGGCCGATGCTGCGGCTGCTGTCCGAAGGCGATCTGGCTGATTTGGTGGAGGTGCAGGCGATACTGGCTGGCCGCAAGACGGAGGTTGGTTCGAATGTGCTGCTCGACTCCTCTCATGCCTGGCAGATGTTGGTGAGAATGTACAACGCCACCTATCCGGAAGCGTCGTTTCTCGACTACTTTTGGTCCTGGCGCGTGCTCTTCGGTGGTATCTACTCCGTGTTACTGGCGGAGATGCCGCAGGCCCGGATCTACCATTCGGCCTCGACCGGCTATGCCGGGCTGTTTGCCGCCCGGGCCGCGCTGGAGACAGGACGCCCGGTTTTGTTGACCGAGCATGGTATATACACCAACGAGCGGCGCATCGAGATTGCAATGGCGGACTGGTTTCACGAGATGGAAGAGGATGGCCTGAGTGTGCATCGTCTCCCCCATCAACTGAGCGACATGTGGGTCAAGGCCTTCACTGCCTGCTCCCGCTGCTGTTATAAGGCAGCCGACAAAATCATCACCCTGTTTGAGGGCAATCAGCTCTTCCAGCTCATGGATGGCGCGCAGCGTAACAAAATGATGGTCATTCCCAACGGGGTTGACATCGATCACTATACCGCGATACCGCGGGAGCACCCCCCCCGGCCACCGACCGTTGCACTCATCGGCCGGGTGGTGCAGATCAAGGATGTGAAGAGCTTCATCAGGGCGTGCGCCATGCTGCAGGAGAGCATCCCGGAACTCCAGGCCCTGATTATGGGTTCCACCACGGAAGAGGCGCACTATTATGCGGAGTGCAAGCAGATGGTAGAACATATGGGGCTGGAGAATATCATTACCTTTACCGGCCAGGTATCGGTGGACGAATACCTGGGAAAGATAGATGTCGTTGTGCTGACAAGCATCAGCGAGGGCCAGCCGCTGATTATCCTGGAGGCGGGGGCAGCGGGCATTCCGGTTGTGGCAACCGATGCCGGTGCTTGCCGGGAAATTTTGCTGTCTGACCATCATGATGGCGACCCTCCCCATCAAGGAGGCGTTGTTACCCCCTTGTCCAATCCTGCGTCTACGGCCCAGGCGGTGGAGCGTTTGCTTGTTGACCGGGAGTGGTACCAGCGTTGCAGCGAAGGTATCCGGATGCGCATACGGCGGTATTACAACAAGAGCTGTTTCAACCGGACCTACCGGGATCTGTATGAGTATTACCGCCATCATCCCGGGAGTGACGCAGCCGCCGGGAGAGTCGTCTGATGGCGGGCGTCGGGTTTCATCTACGCAAGCTGGTGCAACGGGACGATCTGCTTGGCATCGTTTCAGGGTTCTTTTATTCGACCTGGGTAACTGCCGGCCCCTGGGTGATGACCATTGTTTCACTGTTCCTGATTGTCTGGATAAGTGACATCGCCAGGTACCGGACGGTAGCCGAATTTCGGCTCATCATTATCTATAATTTTGCGTTTTCTCTCGCGTTGACCGCGCCTGTCTTCATGGTGGTGACCCGCTACCTGGCCGATCTGGTGTTCAGCACGGGCGAAAAAACATCGCAGGGGGAAAGCCCGCTGGACAGGGTGCCAGGAATGCTGCTGGGATCGGTGGCGCTGGTGTTTCTCTCCCAGTTTCCCCTTGTGGCTCTGTTTTACTTCTGGTATGTAGCGCTTGAACCCCTCGTCCGGATGGCGGCCGCAGTCAACTATTTCCTTATTGCCGCATTGTGGGTGGTGGCTGTATATCTCACCGCATTGAAAGCCTATCATGTCGTTTCCACGACCTTTCTCGCCGGTTTGGCTCTTTCGTTGTTCCTGACCTGGTTTTTTACCGGTGGCGGCTCGTTGGCAGGCATGCTGGCGGGGTTCTCGTCGGGGTTGGCGTTGATACTGTTCGGCTTGATCGCCTACATCTTCGCCGAGTACCGCGCCGATGCCCGGCATCTGTTCGGTTTTGTCCGTTATTTTCGTCGCTACTGGGAGCTGGCGCTGGCCGGTCTGTTCTATAATCTGGCTATCTGGGTGGATAAATGGATTATGTGGCTATATGCACCGGAAAGAGTGGTTATCATCCCCGGCATGCCATCCTATCCGGACTATGATGCAGCGATGTTTCTTGCCTGTCTTTCCATCATTCCGGGGCTGGCGATGTTCGTGCTGACGCTGGAGACCCGTTTTTTCCTGCGCTACTTGCGTTTTTATCGTGATATACAGAAACATGTCAATTTTCATCGGATTCAAAAGAATCTTGACCGGATCACCTCGAGCCTGAGCGGCGGCCTGCGCAGTCTGATGGTGTTGCAGGGGGGCATTGCCATCGTACTCCTGCTGTTGTCACCGCGGCTGTATGAAGCGATTGGTTTCAGTTATACGCAGATCGGTATGTTCCGCTATGGCGTACTGGGCGCTTTTTTTCATGTGCTGCTGATCATGCAGCTGATTATTCTGACCTATTTCGACTTTCGCCGTCTGGTTCTCGTGCTGCAGGGGTTTTTCCTCGTGAGCAATGCACTATTCACGTCTGTCAGCCTGCATATGGGATTCCCTTTCTATGGCTCCGGCTATTTTGCCAGTACGCTGCTGACGTTTGTCATTACCTATCTGGCGATGGTTCGCTATGTAAACGATCTGCCTTATCAAACATTCGTACTCAACAATTTGTCGGTCAGGCGGCCAGTTCCCGCTGCGGAAACGGCGGCAGACAAGGGAGGAAGGGCCGGATGATCTGGCAGGAGATTGCAAGGAAAATCGGCATGGCGACGGAGGCGCCCTATGTCATCGCTGAGCGTACGGTGGTAAGCGGAGGCTGTATCAATGAGGCATGGCGGTTGAAGGGCAGGGATGGACGGCTTTTTTTCGTCAAGTTGAATCATGCCGGTGCTGTCTCGATGTTTGCCGCCGAATCCGCGGGGCTGCGGCAGATAATGGATACCAATACAGTGGCCGTTCCCGCCCCCATCTGCCGGGGAACGGCGGATAACCGCGCTTTTCTGGCGCTGGAGTATCTTTCATTCGGGAAAGGGGATGTTTTTCATCATCTGGGCCGGCAACTGGCAGCGATGCATCGCTGCCTTCGCGCCGGCTATGGCTGGTCGATGGATGGCGCCATCGGCTCCACGCCCCAGATAAACACACCTGTATTCACCGACTGGCCGGCCTTCTGGCGGGAACAGCGGCTGGGTTATCAGTTGCGGCTGGCGCGGGAGGATGGCCACGGGGAGAGGCTGCAGCGGAAGGGCGAGCTGCTTTTGGAGTCTTTCACGGCGCTGTTTGCAGCCTACACCCCGCCCGCCTCCCTGTTGCACGGCGATCTCTGGTCCGGGAACCAGGCGGTCACCCGGACGGGCAGGCCGGTAGTCTTCGATCCGGCTGTTTACTATGGAGACAGAGAGACCGATATCGCCATGACCGAGCTGTTCGGCGGATTTCCCGCCAGTTTTTATTCCGCCTATAATGAAGCATGGCCACTGGACAGCGGGTATGCCGTACGGCGTGATCTATACAATCTCTATCATGTTCTCAATCATCTGCACCTGTTCGGCGCGGGGTATTTGCGCCAGTCGGAGGAGATGATGGATCGGCTTCTGAGCGAACTGCGTTGAGTGACGGCAGCTACCGCCCGCGTTTTACCCGATCGTTGCTAGCCCCCCGCCATGGCCTCACCTGGCTGGGAATCGGCCTGTACTGGCTGTTGAGTCACTCACCCTGGCAGGTACGGACCCGTTTGGGCCACTGGGCCGGTGATTTGGTTTATCGTCTCAACGCACGCCGCCGCCATATCGTGGCGGTCAATCTCGAACTCTGCTTTCCGGAGCTTGACAAAGCGCAGCGGGAGCAGATAGCGCGCCGCTATTTCCGTCGCCTGGCGCAAAGCTCGATGGATTACGGCGTGCTCTGGTGGAGAAGTGGTGCACGGCTGGACCGGATGGTATCCATCGAAGGACTGGAACACCTGCAACAGTGCCAGGCGGCGGGGAGGCCGGCCATTCTGCTGACCGGCCACAGCGTCGCCCTTGACTTTGGCGCCGCCGCGATCACCCGGCGGTTTGCTACCGTTGGCCTGATAAAGCCGCTGCGGAATCCGGTTATCGAGTGGCTGATGAGCCGGGGGCGGATCCGCTTCAAGGGCAGGCTCTATCTGCGACAAGATGGCTTGAGGCCGGTAATCCGCGCCTTGCGCCAGGGGCAGGCGTTTTACTATCTTCCCGATGAGGATTTGACTCATGTGAAGGGCAGCGACTGGATTTTTGCCCCCTTTTTCGGTGTGCCGGCAGCAACGATTACCGCGCTGGGCAAACTGGCGCGTCTCTCCGGCGCTGCAGTGATACCGTGTATGACCTGGTACCTGCCGGAGGAGGGGCGTTACCGCGTTTCGTTGTCTGCTCCGCTGAAGATGTTTCCATCCGGAGATGTTGAGGCCGATACCGCACGCATGAATGCGGAGATCGAACGCATGGTCCGCCGGCACCCCGAGCAGTATATGTGGTCTTTGCGTCTGTTCAAAACCCGCCCCGGTAATGCGCCTTCGCCCTATTCATAGAACCCCCGCTCGTCCTGCGGGCGGCAGCGAAAGCGTTTGTAACTCCACTGGTATTGCTCCGGCAGGGCGCGAATGCACTGCTCCACACCCTGGTTTAGCGCCGTTGCTGACAACAGCGGATCGGCATCGTGAACTCCTTCCGGGGCGGGTGAGAAGTGAATATGAAATCCGCGCCCGCGGGGCAGACGCTCGGCATAGCAGAAGATTATCTCACTGCCGAATCTGCGGCCCAGGCGGGAGAGCAGCGTCATGGTGCTTGCGCCAATGCCAAAAAAGGGGGCAAACACCCCTTGCCCGGCGGAGGGAACCTGATCAGGAAGAATACAGACGATGCCACCCTCCCCCAGCTTCTTGTAAAGCGCGCGTACCCCCCCGGCATTGGTAGGAACCAGTTCAGCCCCGAATCGCTCCCGCCCCCGGCGCACCACGCTATCCAACCCCGCCAGCCGGGGTGGACGGTACAGGGCAGTAACGGTGTGGTTCAGCGAGCAGTACAACCCCACCATCTCCCAGGCGCCAAGATGGGGGATGGCCAGAATCACCCCGTTCCCCCGCTCCAACGCATCGCGCAGATGCTGTTCACCGCTCACCCGGCAAATCAGCTGCTGGATGCGTTGCGCCGGCCACGACCACAGCGGTCCCATTTCGGTGGCGGTTTTCCCGGTTTCGGCCAGACTGATACGCGCCAGCCTGTTGCGCTCATCGGCAGAGTATTCCGGGAAACAGCGCTCCAGGTTGCGCAGGGTGACCTGTTTCATCCGCGTCGGTAGTCGCCAGGCCAGCCAACCGGCGGCGGCACCGGCCCGGTGAGCCACCGGCAGCGGTACCAGCGCAAGCAGCCGTAGCGAACCCCGCGCAAACAGAGCGCGCAAGGGCTTTTTGATTGTGCCGCGTTTTGCCATGCCGGAAGTTTATCCTGTTTGCCCGGCAAGGCATAATCTCCCTAGTACTCCGTCAAGGTGATAACCTGGGATGCAGAGCTTCCCAAACCGGCCAAGGCAAGGCGCAGTCCGCCGGGAATGGCATGCCCTTTCCAAGGAGTGCAACGCAGCATTGGCCGGTTTGGGGCGCTCCCTTCGGGCCGGTCAGGAAGCG
>WFVH01000073.1 GCA_015491735.1 Gammaproteobacteria bacterium | reverse complement strand
GGGCTGATACGGCGCTTGCCGCTGCCGTCGATGTTCATCGTCCAGATCCGGTCGCAGCGCTTGCCATCCCGGTTCGACTGGTAGATGAGCCGCTTGCCGTCCCAGCTGAAGTAGGCTTCCCCGTTGTCCCCCTCGAAGGTGAGCTGGGTGATGTTTCTCATGTGGCGGTCGATGGTTTCCGCCGGGAGGTTGCCGCCGGTAAAGAGCAGGATGAAGGGGAGAGCTAGCCGGGTGATTTGGTGGGTGAAAACCATCTGATTCATCTCCTCGCGAGTGGATGGCGTGTTGTTGTGTCTATGGTAATCGGGACGGGTCCGGTTCTTCAAGATAGCAGTTACGTTTTTCCCTTGCCACCTTGATGTTCTTTTCTCCCGGTATGGGACTGGCCTTCTGCTGCCCCGGGCGGCGCCAGCAGAAGCCGGCCTTTGATATCCATCTCTTCCCGGTTTTCCTCCGTTTGATTTTTGGGGCGTCCCAACAGTTTGCCCCCCAAGGCGAATGCCGTGCCGCTTCAGATAATCCCGATTCTCCCGGCTGCCACAGGCCGGATCCGCCAATACCACTTCCGGGTCATACCCGTACCGCTACCTCTAGATAGCGACAGAGCGGGATCCAGACCAATCATTGTATTGCTCTACTCTGATAAGATCAGGAGGGCTAAAGAGCCTGGTGATGATTGCGGAAAAAGAGATAATTTTTTCTTTTCAATATATTTTTATATATAGGTAATAACATATTCTTCGCTACCCTTTTGGCTCCGCACCAGTTGGTTGTGTACATATATTGAGTCTTCATCGGTATAACGACCTCTTCCATACTGGCTAGCTCCGCCATTTTGATTAACGAGCTTCTTCTGTAACAGTTGATGTGCTCCAGCGGGGCGACAGGATTCAGAGAATTTCTTGTGCCCCTTTTTGCTTTCCAATCCATGCGCTTTAGCCGGTGTTTAATGTTATTCGCTGTTGGAACACTGATTTTAAGTATGCCATCCGGTTTTAATGATTTTTTTAAGTGGATGAGAGCATCCAAAGGGTTTGGTATATGTTCGAACACCTGTTCCGTATTTATAAAATCAAACTTGTGTTCAGGTATTTCGTCCCAAGTGACAACTTTTATTCCGTTTGATTTGGCATGCTCCATTCTTTCCTTTGAAAGCTCTGAACCATAGGATTCGCATCCAAACCCTTTCGCCATCAGCGCCCACTTTCCCCACCCCATTCCAAAATCAAAAAAACTCAATTTAGAAGGAACTTTGTGAAGATATGCGATGATTGTCGAGATCTCATGGGCATAGTAACCATACAGTTCAAGATCATCGTTTTCTTTGTGCTGCCGGAAGGCTTTTTTCGGGTCTAACCACTTCTCGTAAATCACCTTCATAAAATAATCGTTAGGAACTTCTTTTTGGAAGATCAAGCAGCAATCCTCGCATTCACAAAGGGTGAAATTAGCATCTTTCAAATATTCAACTTTCATATCTCCCTGAAGAGAGTAAAAGGATTCCAAATATTCACTAATGGGTGGCTTGTCGTAAGGTTTCCGATACAATTCCTTCAAAATAGTTGAATTACAAGCAGGGCATCTGTCTCGATAAGAATAATATTGATTGTGCATCACAGTCTCCCATCTATTAACCCGGCAACAATACCATGTTGCATTCAGGGTTTCAGGAACAGGCTGGCCCAGCGTTTTAGCTTTTGCCAATAGAGCAACCATTGCCCGTAAGTTGCGCCTTGATTCAGCCTGTTTCTGAAACCCTGAATGCGACGTATGACATATACTGTTGGTGGGTCAACAATACATCATATACTTAAATTCCAGGTGCAACTATCCCCATCGGCAGTAAGGGGAAATGCAAAAACATAACAGTGCCATCTAACCGGATAAAACAGGAAGCGCGGATCATCGTCGTGGCCAGGATATATTGATAGATTCTACTCAATGATGAGTTCACAGGTAAGATCTTAGATCTTTAAGAGAAGAAACAAGCCATATCGGGAACAACTTATAGTGCCCCATCCGATCCGATGGTAGTAGACCAATACGGCGATTGGAGTGGATTGGGTGGGACACAAACAGGGTAACCGTGTTTTGAAACAAATGAAACAGGTTTTTTCCGGGGAAGAGCTTCAGCGGCCGGGCATGGAATCCGGGCAGTGCCGGCGTTTGCGGAAGGTAACTCCGCAGCGCCTGGCGCTGAACCCCATTCAATCCCTTGGTGAGGGGAAGGGGGGCGCTGGCCGACCTTCAGCGGGAGTTCAACCGGAATCAGGGTCTGAATGTCTGGTGCAAGCCGTTCCACAAGCAACTATCCAAGGAGTTGTTCCCCCTGGTTCATGCAGTCTCTTTGCGCCCGGTTGATGAGCAAGCCGTCCGGGCAGGTGCTGAATCTCAAGTCCTGACGAGAGAATCATCAAACACGAGGTCGGGCTGTTGAATCTGGCCGAAGAACCGGGCAATTTCTCGAAGGCCGGTCTGGTTGGTTTGTTGGCACCGGCGAAGATAGCTCCGTTGCGGAGTTAACCTGTAGCGACTGCTTTTTCCGGCAAGGCATCCTCGGCTATCTTTTCCTCGATCAGTTTTGCCAGGATTTCCATCAGCTGGCGGCTGCCCTCCTCGGCGGCGTGCATCGTCTGTACGATCTCCTGTTGCAGTTCCACGTTTTTATCCCAGGACTCTTCGGACAGCCGGATGGCCCGATGAACGTTCTGGTGAACCTGGTGATGGGGCCGATCGATGGCAGGGAAACTGGGCAGGTGGCCGTAGCGCTGGCCGCCGTCATCCTGCAACAGCCACTTGCCGAAGCGGCAGTTGTTTTCATCCACCATGACCGCCTTCCCTTCGGGAGAATCGGATCCTTTCTCCATGGCCCGGTAGGCCCGCTGCATGTAGAGCAGATGATCCACCTTGGTCAGTGAGACGTTGGTCACCATGTCGGAGTGGGAGACCCACTGGTGGGTATGCCGGGCCATCTCGGCGAAATGGGTGAAGGAGAGTTCGAACTTCTCCACCAGTTCGTTACTGACGGTACTCAGCTCATCGATCTGCTCCGAATCGGTGGCAATCTTGCGGCTCGCAGCCACCACCCGTTCGATGATGGTGCCCACCTCGGAGATGGCGTCCTTGGTGTTCTTGGCCAGGGCACGCACCTCGTCGGCCACCACTGCGAAGCCCCGGCCATGCTCCCCTGCGCGGGCCGCTTCGATGGCGGCATTCAGCGCCAGCAGGTTGGTTTGTTCGGCGATGCCGGTGATCAGGCCTACTACCTTGGTGATCGCCTCACTGCTCTCGTTGAGCTCACTGGAGGTCTGGCGCAAGCTGGACATGTTGGTCATGATCTGGCGGCCATTCTCCATCACCCGCTGTACCGCATCCCTGCTCTGTTCGGCATTGCTGGCCGCCTCACCCGATTGTTGGGCGATGTTTTTCATCTCCCGGGTGATGGCCATCAGATCCTTTTGCACATCCTGCAGGTTCTCGAGCAATCCCGCGGTCTTTGCCTCCGCGATCTGCGCCTGCATCTCCCGGTGGGTGTTCTGCCAGTATCCTTTCTCCAGCTCGGCGAGGGATTCGCCCAGTTGTTGCAGACCGCTCTTGAACATGCCGCGCATGCCCGTGGTCAATACCTTGCGGTAGAACCTGTGCTGATTCTGGTACTTGACCATGGTGGCCGTCTCTCTCATGTAGACCTCCACCTGATCGAGGGCGCTGTTCAGCGCCCAGGCTGCCCGGGAAGATGAGAGATTGGGCGGGATTTCGGTGACTCGGTGTTCCAGTTCTCCGCAGGCCATGAGTTCGCAGAGGTCGATGATCTTCTGCTCTGTCTTGCGGTTTTCCAGCTGTTGTTGGTAAATCAGGAGCAGGCCGCCCAGGATCGCGGTGGCGGAAACCAGCTCGAACGGGTCGAACCCGACACGCCAAAGATCGTAACCAGCCAGCGCCAGGGAGCAGAGGGCAACGGCAATGATCAGATGTTCAATCTTGAAGCGTACAGACCAGTTCGTCATAGCTGACTCCTTTGTCGGCGAGCAGGCTGTTCAGTACAGCCATGGATGCATCGATGGCCTCCCTGGCGCCCGCCCGCTTTTCTGCGCTGAGCATGTCCCGGTAGAGTGGCTCGATCACCTGCAGGGCTTCCGGTTTGCACTTGCGGCGGGCGGAGTAGTAACCGATCAGATTTCCGCTCGCGTCGTAGCTGGGAGTGACGTTGGTATAGACCCAGTAGAAACTGCCGTTCTTGCATAGATTCTTGATGAAGCCGTTG
Organism: Gammaproteobacteria bacterium; assembly: GCA_015491735.1. Lineage (GTDB taxonomy): Bacteria > Pseudomonadota > Gammaproteobacteria > Thiohalospirales > Thiohalospiraceae > DRMK01. Next base: position 19,160 of record WFVH01000073.1, on the reverse strand, counting down.
TACTCATCACCGTTGCGAATGTAGTCCCACAGCAGCTTGAACATGCCGCGGGGCATGTCCGGATGGCGAATGATGTTGTGCTGGATCCCGAGCAGTTCCTCTTCCTGGTAGCCTGTCACGTCGATCAGCACCTTGTTGGCGTAGACGATACGCCCTTTGGTGTCTGTCTTGGAGACGATGAGATCATCATCCGACAGAGGGATTTCGACGCCGGTCGGCTGGACCTTGGGTTTCATGGCGCTCTCCTCCTTTCCCAGCCCCTGCCGTCAGCGGACAGCGGTGCAAAGGAAACACACCTGCTCCGGTTGTTTGCGGATGGAGCACCCTTGGAAGGAGTTATCTTTGTCGAACTCCTTGTCGTTCGAGCGCCGTTTGTTCCCTGTTTTCATTGTTCGAAAGACTCCGTTTATCGGGAATGACAGGGATATCGGCGGGTTGGAGAGGAACTTGAGTTTTCCTGATAGTAACTATTCAGCTCACCCCTGAAATCCGCCATTTCTGCGTTGAAAAAGGGTCATTTACACGCGTAAACTCCCATTTTTCGCCTTGAACTGGGAATTTCAGGGGCAATCTGAACAGTTGCCGGCTTGTTTCATACGATGCTGAATAGTTACTCCTGATATAGATTCTTCTGCCGCCGTGGCGGGATTATTGCAACCAGGCCTGTCTGGACGATGAGGGTTTCGTTGACGAGATGCGACGTTGAGCGAGGGCCAGTCAGCTGCTCTCCGGCGGTATGGTGATCGATAACAGGTGGTTCCTGCTGGCTCTTCTTGTAACGACAGGATGTACAACCCGGAATGATCGTCAACCTGCAAACAAAAAAGGGTTAAATCCTGACTATAGTCAGGATTTAACCCTTCAATTTTTGTGTAAATAGGGTAAAATTCTCAGGTAGCCATAATAAAGCCGGATAAACGTGAGAACACGCAGACTATATCAAAAACTACTGCTGATGCTGGTGCTGCCGATCACGGTGCCGTGCCACGCAGCGTCGCCCGGCTGGCCCATGTTCCTTGGCAACCCCGCTCACACCGCAGTTTCAAAATCATCCCTTTCCCCCCCGCTTGAACAGCAGTGGAGATTCGATACCGGAGGCGCCATCTATTCGTCTGCCGCAGGGGATGGAAAGCATCTCTACTTTGCATCCCTCCCCGGACGTGTATATGCGCTTGCAACCGCTACCGGGCAGCCTGTGTGGACATTCGAAACAGACACCGAAATCAACTCCTCTCCCGCAGTTGCGGAGGGCAGGGTCTATATCGGCTCCAAGGGTGGCCTGCTTTTCTGTCTGGACAGCCGCAACGGTGAGCCGATCTGGACTATCGAGACCGAAGGCAAGATCACCGCATCGCCGGTGATTGACAGCGGGGTAGTCTACTTTGCATCCCATGACATGACACTCTACGCCGCCCAGGCGAAAGATGGCGCGCTGCTGTGGAAATCCCGGCTCCCAACCCATGCGACGGCAAGCGGTATCTACTCTACGCCGGCGATAGCGGACAATATCGTCTATGTTGCAGAAAAGGCGCGCAATTTGTATGCGCTGGATGCCGCCAATGGTCAGGTTCTGTGGAAGTACAGCACCGACTCCGCCATCTACGCCTCCCCCTCCATCAAGAACGGAACGGTATTCATTGGAGGATACGACCGCCGGATCCATGCCCTGGATGCAAAAACCGGCAAACTGAGGTGGAAAGCCCAACTGGATGAGTGGATCTACGCGACCCCCGTTCCATTCGGGGGAAACGTATATGTAGGCAGCAAGGACGGTATGCTGACCGCATTCAGCGCAGGTGACGGAGAGGTTCTTTGGTCGCTCGATCTGCGTGGCACCATAAGTTCGACCATGGCAGTCTCCCGGCAGGGAACAGGCTATATCGGTAATGAAGACGGCGAGATATTTGCCGTAAACCTGGAGAAAGGCCGGATTCTGTGGAAAGAGATATTGGCGGGCGATGGTTTCCATGCATCACCCGCGCTGCTCGGTGACAGGCTCTATGCAGGCACCCTGAACGGGTATTTCATCTCTTGGGGAAAGAAAGGTGCAGAGAACAAATAATCAGTTCCTTGTCTGGATAACAGCCCTGCTGCTGACGCTGCTCGCAGCGCCAGTGCAGGCCGAGGATGATGCCTCCTCATACCCGAACCCCCACTGGTCAAACTCATCGGAAGCCTGCCTGGAATGTCATGAGAAGATCCCCGGTCGGGGTGAACCGCTATCGCTGCGTTTCGGCGGCGACATCATGAACCTGTGCAACCGCTGCCACGCCACCATCTCCAAGGACAAGTACATCCACGCTTCCGGAATGGTGCCGCCAACACAGATGGTGGAACGGATGCCAACGGCTTTTCAGGAGGCGCTGGAGCAGGATCCACAAGGTAGAATAACCTGCGGGGTTTGTCACGAGATCAAGTACCAGTGTTTGAGTGAGGAGTTCTATCGCAGGGCGGACAACCCCCTTTTTCACCGCGGCGCCCCCTACAAGAAACGAACCGATCTATGTTACAACTGCCACAACAAGTCGGAGTACAAGGACAAGCACAACCCTCACGACCAGATCAACGACGAAGGTGAACTGATGACCGACGTCTGCACATACTGCCACGCCAAGCTGCCGGATCGCAGAAAGGCCAGGAGTATTGCGGATGTCAGTTTCGAATACGAAAAGCTGGACATGCTCTGCCTGCGCTGCCACACCGACGATGCCTACGCATACGGCTGCGTTACCGGTTACGAGGAGGACGGCCGCCCCATCTATCACGGAGACCGGCCGGACGAGGAGATGCTGGCCAGGATCGACCAGCACACCAAGGAGAACATACTGCCCCTGGAGCTGATTACCGGCAACATCTTCTGCGGCACCTGCCACAACCCGCATGAGCTTGGGGTGCAGCGCCAGCACAAGGCGGATGTCGGTGCGGATGCCCACAAGCGCCTCAGGATAAGCAAGAAGGATTCCCATCTCTGTCTCGGCTGCCACGACGAGAAGGATATCCGGGAATTTCAGTTTGGAGAGTAGGAGTTGAGCGCGGCCCATACCGTCCGTTGCCGGGGTTCCAGCAGACGGAACAGGCGAAAACCAGACTACCAAAAACTGCTTTCCATTTTGCTCCTGCTGGCCGCCGTCGTTCTGCCATTGCGGCATTCTCTCGCCTTTACAGACAACGAATTTCTGCCAATCAGCCTGATAGCTACCCTCGGCGGCAAGACGGGAGAGTCCAGACTGCGCCAGCCGAGCGCAGTTCTGACGTCCAAAGATGGAAAGGTATTCGTACTGGATGGGGCGGTAAACAGAGTCGCCGTGTTTTCGCCACGCGGCAAATTTCTCTACGATTTTGGCGCGAACCATCTGAACATGCCACTGGGCATGACCATGGACAGCAAGGAACGGATCTACATCGCCGACACCCGGAAGGGGCGTATCCAGCTGTTCACATCTCGAGGCAAACACCTCGAGCAGATAGATCTTCCCAAAAGCGGCAAAGGAATCCCCACCGAGCCGGTCGACCTGGCCGTGGACGACCGGCGCAAGCTCCTCTATATCGTTGACAACAGAAATCATCGGGTACTCATCTACGACCTCCAAAAAAAATCGGTCATCAAGACAGTGGGCAAGATGGGCATGGAAGACGGCGAATTGAGATGGCCATTCTCCCTGGTGCTGGACGAGGAGGGGGTGGTCTATCTGGTCGATGTCATCAATACCACCATCAGAACCATTCACCCCGATCACGACTGGGCGTTCGAATACAACATAGGAAGCTGGGGCGTTCAGAAAGGGGAGTTCTTTCGCCCCAAGGGGGTCGCCATCGATTCCGGCGGCAACCTGCTGGTCTCCGACTCCTATCTCGGGGTGATACAGATGTTCGACCGCAGCGGCCGCTTCATGGCCGTTCTGAGCGATGCCGACAAAAAAATCCACCGCTTCACCACGCCAGCCAGGCTGTTTGTCGACCGAGAGAACCGGCTCTACGTGGTGGAGATGTTCGCCAACCGGATTAGCGTGTTCAGGATGGGCAGATGAGGCGCGTAACACGCCGGTTCCGGCCGGTATTCATCCTGCTCCTGATGCTGCTGCCGCTTATGGCCACCGACACCCTTGCCGGCACCGAACAGCTCACGCGCAACTCGTCGCGGGAGTGCTCCATGTGCCACATACGGTGGGTGGACGAGTTTAAAACCGAGAGCACCCCCGACCTGCTTGTCGACTACCCCCGCACACGCCAGGTGGCCGAAGAGATGATGTGCTACAGCTGTCATGACGGGTCGGTATCTGATTCCCGCTGGAAAGTGTGGGAAACCTCGCGCCACAAGACGGGAGAAAAACCCTCCGATAAAATTACCGTTCCTGAAGGTTATCCGCTGGACAGCAACGGTAATATCCAGTGCTACACCTGCCATTCGGCTCACGGGGTAGAGGGGGGAACAGACATGGCTACCGCCATATTTCTGCGTGAGCCAAATATCAACTCTTCCATGTGCCGCAAGTGCCACCGGGGCAAGGACAAGGGTCCGGACGAAGGATCCCACCCGGTTGACGTGGAGTTTCCGGACTTCCCTGAAAAGATCCTTCAGGCCGGCGGCAAGGCCGGCAGCAACAATACCGTCATCTGCGAATCCTGCCACACACCGCACGGCAGCACCGCCGAGCACTTTCTGGTTGTTCCCAACGAGGGCGAGGGCAGCCTGACCCACTCCATGCTGTGCGAAACCTGCCATACCGTATCACCAGACATAAACAGCGAAAACGTATTGAGGCGCTTCTCCCACCCGGTCGCCGTCAAGCTGCCGGAAGAAGCCGAGCTCCCCGTAAAATGGGACAACGGCGAAAAACCCTATCTGGGCAAGGGCAACACGGTAAACTGCCGCACCTGCCATTCGCCACACAACGGAACAAGGAGGAACCACCTTCTAACCACCAGGAAAAAAGGAGATGAACTCTGCCTTACCTGCCACACATCCAAAAGGAAAATCTACAACACCAGGCATGACATTGCCAGGGAGCTCCCCGACAGCAGAAACGCGGATGGAGACAGAGCGGCAGAAAAGGGAACCTGCAAAAGCTGCCACTTCATGCACAAAGGGTATGGTCCGAAGATGTGGGCTAGGAAGGGGGCCGACGCCACCATGGAGGGAACCTGCTTGTCCTGTCATGCGGAAAACGGGCTCGCAAAAGACAAACTCACCGGGAAATACAGCCATCCCGTAGGCACGGTTCCCAGGAGAATCAAACAGGAGGAAGCTGCCCTCCCCCTGTTTGACGACAAGGGGAAAAGGGATCCGGGGGGCAAGATATCATGCGCCTCATGCCACGATCCGCACCGCTGGTCTCCGGACAGCGACGACCGCGGCAAAGGTACCAGGGACGGTGACGCCAACAACAGTTTTCTGAGAAAGGCCAGCACCCCGGACGGCAAACTGTGCAAGACATGCCATGCCGGCAAATGGTCCATTCTGGGCAGCAAGCACGATATGGGTCTGATGGAACCTCACTCGAAAAACAGCAGGGGGCAGACGATCGAGGAGTCCGGGGTCTGCGGAGCCTGCCATACGCCGCACAACGCCGAGGCCGAAAAGCTCTGGGCCAGAAGCACAAAACGTGGTGAGGACACCATCGAACGGCTGTGCGCCTCCTGTCACGCCAAGGGGCGTGAAGCGGAGGGCAAGACCACCGGCGAAAGCAGCCACCCGCTGGGAGTCAAACCCGGCAGGCGGGTTGCAGAAAAAAGCGGGTTACCCTATTTCACCGGGAACGGAGAGCGGAGCGCGAACGGAAACGTGACCTGCGCCACCTGTCACGATGTTCACCGCTGGCAGGCGGGAGTGGAAAAGGGGCCGGGAAAACGCAAAATCGAGGGAGACCGGTTCAACAGCTTCCTGCGCAAACCCAATGACGATGCGGCGACGCTGTGCGCCGCCTGTCACCAGGAGAATGCACTGGTTGTCGGCACCGAACACGATATGAACGTAACCAGCGCCAGAACCAAAAACCTGAATGGCGAGACGGTAAAACAGTCAGGTGTCTGTGGAGCATGCCATGCGGTACACAACGCCTTTGGCAGCCTGCTCTGGGTACGGGGTGTCGGAAGCGGCGAGAATCGTAACGAGGCACTGTGCAAGGGTTGTCATGCGCGGAGAAAAGCCGGCTCCAAAAAAATTGTCGGAGATCCCAGCCACCCCATGAACAAGGCGGTCTCGGATGCCAGGCCCACCCTGAGACGCGAAACCAGCGTCTTTTACGAACATACCCGAAAAGATGGCATGGAAACCGAGCTTCCCCTGTTCAATCCGGATGGCAAGCGCTCGAAAGATGGAGACATCACCTGCCCCACCTGCCACAACGTCCACCACTGGGATCCGGACCAATGGGAGAAGGGCAACAACCAAAATATCGAAGGGGACGGGGGCAACAGTTTCCTGCGCAAATCGAATCTTCCCGACTCCGGACTGTGCGCCACCTGTCATACACGGAAAAGATATGTGGTGGGCACCGATCACGACATGTCCGTCGTTGCACCACAACAGAAGAACAGCCTGGGGCAAACCGTGGCACAGAGCGGCGTGTGCAGCGCCTGTCACGAACCCCATGGCTCGACAGCGGGTGGCTATCTGCTCTGGGCCAGGGAAATGGGACAGGGAAGTGACCTTCCACAGGAGCAGGTGTGTCTCAGCTGCCATTCGCGCGCCGGAATTGCCGACAACAAGGTGGTCACCGAGTTCGACCATCCCCGCAACGTTACCATCACGGAGCAAAACCACCCGGGACAGAACTTCTATGCGCCGGTATACAACGAAAAAGGACGCAAGGTAGATGCGGGCCTGTTATCCTGCCCTACCTGTCACAACCCTCACATCTGGTCAGTAGCAACCAAACCCAGCCCGGGGAAAGGCAAGCCGCTGGAAGGCGACTCCAGGAGCAGCTTCCTGCGTTTTCGAAGCAAAAACAATATCTGCAGAAACTGTCACGGACTGGACAGCCTGGTCAGATACAAGTATTTCCATACCAGCAGGGTCAGGAAGGCGCGGCAGTAGTCGCCAACGGTGCGGACCGGCATGGCACAATGCCTGTCTCCTGTGTAACTATTCAGCTTACCCCTGAAATCCGCCATTTCTGCGTTGAAAAATGGTCATTTACACGCGTAAACTCCCATTTTTCGCCTTGAACTGACGAATTTCAGGGGTAAGCTGAACAGTTACCGGCTTGTTTCATGCCATGCTGAATAGTTACTCTCCTGTTTGATCAACGACATCACCGCTTCGCGTGTCCAGAGCGCACAATCCACCTTCAACGGGTCCGGTGTTCCATCGATGATCAAACGCTTGGCCTGTTTTTCCTGATCCGGCGCTAGCCGATTACCTAAGCCTTTTTCCGGACCATTATGGGTGACAAACGTCCGGCTATTAATCGGCGTATCCATCCACTCACCGCTCGCGACGTAGCTTCAAGTGTTTCTGGGATGTTCTTGACCCTTTCGCCTTTATTGTGTAACCGGATAGCCGTTTTCCCTCTTGTGTCGGTTGACGCCCCCTATTAAGGCAACCACCTCAAAGCACCTTCATCACCTCCATCATCGTACCCCAAGGCTGTTACCGGAATGCTCAGGGGGCATTCTGTTCAATTCGCCTCATGGCGTTTTCAATCCACTGTTGTGCGAGCTGGTTGATGTTGCTGGCTGAACGCCCCTTGCTATCGATAACCGGGCCAATGACGACCGTTATGGTGCCGGGTTTTTTCAGAAATGCCCGGCGTGGCCAAAACTCTCCTGCGTTGTGGGCGACAGGGACGACCGGATAGCCGCTTTTCTCGGCAAGCAAGGCTCCGCCGATCCCGAAACGTTTTGTCTGGCCGGGGGAGACCCGTGTTCCTTCCGGGAAAATGACTACCCACAGGCCATCACGAAGGCGCTGGGTACCGGTTTCGATGATCTTTTTGACGGCTTTACGCCCGGCATTTCGATCAATGGCGATGGGTTTGAGGGTGGCCATCGCCCAGCCGAAAAGTGGCAGCCACATCAATTCCCGTTTCAGTACCCAGATTTGCGGAGGAAATATTCTCTGCAACGCCAGCGTCTCCCAGGCAGATTGATGCTTGCAAAACAGGATAGCCGTTTGCTGCGGGACATGTTCCAGCCCTTCCACCCGATAATCGACCTTGCAGGTAAGTTTAAGCCACCAGAGAGTAAACGTGCTCCATTGGGTAACGATGAGGTAGCGGGTGTGGAAAGGAACCCGTACCAGGTACAGAAAGATACCCAGAAATGCGAACAGGGGTACCGAGCCGAACATGCCGAGGTAGAACAGGAGGGAACGAAAATAGTTTGTCATCGCCGTGCCTATTGCAGCCGGGACAGCTCGGCCACATGCAGGAACAGGTTGTGGAGCCGCTCCAGCAAGGCCAGGCGGTTGTGGCGCAGGGCGCTGTCTTCCGCCATCACCAGCACCTGATCGAAAAAGTTGTCAACCGGGACGCGCAGCGCGGCCAGCCGGGTCAATGCCTGTTCATACTCCCGTTCCCGGAACAGCGGCAGTACCTGCTTCTCCATCTCCGCTACCGCCCGGGCGAGCCGTTTTTCCGCCTTATCCTGCAGCAGTGTCTCGTCCACCTGCTGTGGCAGTTCCCCTTCCGCCTTGCGCAGGATGTTGGCGATCCGTTTGTTGGCCGCGGCCAGACTCTCCGCTTCGGGAAGTTTGCGGAAAGCCGCCAGCGCCCGCAGCCGCCGGTCGAAATCGCCGGGCCGGGCCGGACGCCGGGCGAGCACTGCATCGAACAGATCGGAGGCATGGCCCTGTTCCTGGTAGTAACCGCGCAGCCGTTCCATCATGAAGTAGAAAACCTGTTCGGTAGTGTCGCGCTGAGTGAACTCATGTGAATAGTTTCTGGCCGCATGGCTGAGCGCACTGTCCAGATCGATATCGAGCTTGCACTCGATCATGATACGCAGCGCCCCCAGGGCGGCGCGGCGCAAGGCAAAGGGATCCTTGTCGCCGGTGGGCGCCTGTCCGATGGAGAATATGCCAATCAGTGAGTCGAGCTTGTCCGCAATGGAGAGCAGCTGACCGGTCAGGGTGTCTGGCAGGCGATCCCCTGCGAAACGGGGCATGTACTGCTCGTCCAGAGCCTGGGCCACCTGCTGATCTTCGCCATCATGCAGTGCGTAGTAGCGGCCCATCACCCCCTGCAGTTCGGGAAACTCACCCACCATCTCGGTCACCAGATCACATTTGCACAGCAGGCCGGCGCGTGCGGCCTGCTCCGGATCGGCGCCGATGCTGCGGGCCAGATCGCCGGCCAGCCGGCTGATGCGCTGCGCCCGATCATAAAGGGTGCCCAACTGTTTCTGGAACAGCACCTGTTTCAGGCTGTCGAGCCGATCGGCCAGGCGGATTTTGCGATCCTGGTTCCAGAAAAACCCGGCATCGCTCAGGCGTGGTGTGATGACCCGTTCATTACCCTTTCGCACCTGTTCCGGTTCACGGCTGTCGATGTTGCTGACGGTGATAAAGTGGGGCAGTAGCCGTTGCTGGTCGTCGACCACCGGGAAGTATTTCTGGTGCCCCTGCATGGAGGCGATCAGCGCTTCGGCTGGGATGTCGAGAAAACGGGGGGCAAAGTCTCCCGCCACGGCGACCGGCCACTCCACCAGTGCGGTGACCTCATCCAGCAGATCGGGGTCGATGAGCGCCGTGCCCCCCAGACGGGTGGCCGCCTCCTGTACCAGGGCGTGAATCGCCTGTTTGCGGCGTCCGAAGTCGGCAATGACGCGGCCTTTGGTGTGGAGCAGCTCTTCGTAGTCCGCCGGGGTATCGATGTGAAGCGGCTCAGGCTGGTGGAAACGGTGGCCACGACTCTCCCGCCCGGCGGGCAGATCCATAATGGTCGCGTCGAGGCGCTGTTCGCCATGCAGCAGCACCACCCAGTGTACCGGGCGGACGAACTCGGCGCGGCGATCGCTCCAGCGCATCCGTTTGGGGATCGGCAGTTGTTTCAATGCACTCTCCACGATTGCCGGGATCAGCGCGGCTGCTGGTTTGCCAGGTTCCGTGCTGCGGAACAGCAGCCAGGCGCCCTTGTCATTTTCGAGTTTCTCCAGCTTATCGACCGCCACGCCACAACTGGCGGCGAAACCGATGGCCGCCCTGGTAGGGCACCCCTTCTCGTCGAAGGCGGCGGAGACAGCAGGGCCGCGGCGCTCGACGCTTTGATCCGGCTGCTGGTCATCAAGCGCGCTGACCAGCACGGCCAGCCGCCGCGGTGTGGCAAAACTTCTGATACCGGCAAATCGAAGCTTTGTCCTTTCCAGCCCGTTGCGAATCTGTTCACGGAATGCCGTGGAGAGCCTGCGAAGCGCTCGGGGTGGCAGCTCTTCGGTGCCGATTTCGATGAGCAGATCACGGGACTCTCCTTTTCCGGCGGGAGGGGCCGGTGGCGCCGGGACGGTTTTCGCGCTGACTGAAGGCTCATACAGCGGGAAGCCCAGTTTTTCACGGGCCTCATGGTAGGCCTGCGCCACGGCGCGCGACAGCGCCCTTACCCGCAGGATGTAGCGTTGCCGCTCAGTGACTGAAATGGCGTGGCGGGCGTCCAGCAGATTGAACAGGTGGGATGCCTTCAACGCCATCTCATAGGCAGGCAGTGGCAGTCCCGCCGCCACCAGCGCCTGGCTCTGCCGCTCGCAGGAGTCGAAACCGGCAAACAGCGCCGGGATCTCGGCATATTCAAAGTTGTAGCGGGACATCTCCACCTCATTCTGGTGGAATACATCGCCATAGGAGACCGGATTGTTCCGCCCCGCTCCTTTTGTCCAGATCAGATCATAGATGCTGTCCACCCCCTGCAGATACATGGCGATGCGCTCCAGACCATAGGTGATCTCCCCCGAGACCGGATGGCAATCCAGCCCGCCCACCTGCTGGAAATAGGTGAACTGTGTGATCTCCATGCCGTTGAGCCACACCTCCCAACCCAAACCCCAGGCCCCCAGCGTTGGTGACTCCCAGTTGTCCTCGACGAAGCGGATATCATGCACCAGCGGATCGATGCCGAGCATCCGCAGGGAATCCAGATAGCGATCCTGAATGTCCAGCGGTGACGGCTTGAGGATCACCTGGAACTGGTAGTAGTGCTGCAGCCGGTTGGGATTCTCGCCGTAGCGGCCGTCGGTGGGGCGGCGTGAGGGCTGCACGTAGGCGGTGCGCCACGGCTCCGGCCCGATGGCGCGCAGAAACGTGGCGGGATGAAAGGTACCGGCGCCCACCTCCATATCCAGCGGCTGGAGGATGACGCAGCCCTGCTCAGCCCAGTAGCGCTGCAGAGCCAGGATCAATCCCTGGAAGGTAGAGATATCGGTTATGGATGGTATGCTTGTTTCTCGCTTCAAGGCCCTGCCCCGGACAATGTCCTTTTGCTGAAAAGACGAAGATTATAACGCGCATTTGGCAGCAGGTGTTGTTCCCTGCCGCTGACGCCGGGCGGGTCAATGGTATATGTTACGGGTGGGTTATAATCCGGCATGCGCCTTGACAGGAAAGAGGCCTGAGGCTCTGGATACGACACATTATGTTGCCGGGTTAGTAACTATTCAGCTCACCCCTGAAATCCGCCATTTCTGCGTTGAAAAATGGTCATTTACACGCGTAAACTCCCATTTTTCGCCTTGAACTGGCAAATTTCAGGGGCAATCTGAACAGTTACCGGTTTGCTTCATACCAAGCTGAATAGTTACCCGGGTTATTTATTAACCCGAGCCGGGCAGGTTTGTGGCGATATCGTTCGCCAGGATGGAATGAGGTGATATGCTGAATCGTTTTTTGCTCTTTCTGTTGCTGATGGCCGCGGCTTTTGTGAGCGCAAACGCCGGCAGAGAGACCGTATCCGACGGCGCCACCGGGCGGTTTCTGCAACAGCACTGGCGGACACCGGTTGCGCCGCAAGGAGAAGCGCCGCCCGGCTATTCCGAGCTGGAGTCATCCCTGTTGCCGGAGGCTTGTGGCGAGTGCCATGTTCAGCAGTACCGGGACTGGGGAACCTCTCTGCACAGCAGGGCGATGGGTCCCGGTGTGCTCGGGCAGACATTGGTGAAAAGGAAAAGTGATCCCGCTGCCGCCAGGGTCTGCTGGTCGTGCCACGCCCCTTTGTCAGAGCAGCAGCCGGTTCTGTTTCGCGCCGGGGCGGACGGAGAGCCGCAGTGGGTGGCCAATCCGGACTTCGACCCCCGGTTGCAGCGGCACGGATTGACCTGCGCCGCCTGCCACGTAAGAAAGCATCGGCGGATTGGCCCTCCCCGCCGCGGTTCACCGGAGGTGATCGGGACGATTGATGAAGGGCTGCCGCACGGCGGTTTTATCGCAGAACCGGCTTATGGCAAGTCGGCGTTTTGCAAGGGGTGCCATCAGTTTGAACCGGAGGGCCACGCGCTGAATGGCAAACTGATCCAAAACACCTATCAAGAGTGGCTGGATAGTGATTATCCGGCAAGGGGGATGGAGTGCCAGAGCTGTCACATGCCGGACCGGCGCCATCTGTGGCGCGGTATTCATGATCCGGATATGACTCGAAGCGGGGTGACCATAACCGTCGGAATTGCAAAAAAAAGGGTTCTGCCAGGCCACAGACTGGAGGCTGTGGTAAAGTTGGCCAATACGGGAACAGGGCACTATTTCCCCACCTATTTGACTCCACGAGTCGTTATCATCGGCGAGCAGATCGATGAACGGGGAAGCCCTGTCGCAAATACCCGCCAGCAGATGATCATCGGCCGTGAAGTCACCTTGAATCTGAGCAGGGAGATTTTCGATACACGCATTCCTCCCGGTCAATCGGCATTGTTCAGCTATCAGTTGGCAGCGGCTGAAAATGCAACCCGGCTGCGTATTCGCGTGGTGGTGGAACCCGATTATTTCTATGAGCGCTTTTTTCGCGCCATGCTCGACAGAAAACGGGCAGGGGAAGGGCGGGAGCTGATTCAGCAGGCCTGGGAAAATGCGCGTGGTTCACCCTATACGCTGTTTGAGAAGATGATAAGGTTGCGTTGATGTATTCATCCGAATACAGGTTACCCGGAGCCGAGCGCCGGGTAATTCGTATTCGGGTTGATTGGAGTGCAGTTCGCGGGCCGTAATGAGTTTTTTGTCGTAACTATTCAGATCACCCCTGAAATCCGCCATTTCCGCGTTAAAAAATGGTCATTTACGCTCGTAAACTCCCATTTTTCGCCTTGAACTGACGAATTTCAGGGGCAATCTGAACAGTTACCGGCTTGTTTTATACTATGCTGAATAGTTACTTTTTGTCATGATAATTGCGTTTACCAAAATGCAGGGGCTGGGCAATGATTTTGTCGTGATCGACGCTATCAATCAAAGCTTCCAGCCAACCCGTGAGCAAGTGCGGTTTGTCGCCGATCGCCATTTTGGCATTGGTTGCGATCAACTGCTGCTGGTTGAGAGGGCGAGAGCGTCTGACGCGGACTTTCGTTATCGTATCTTCAATGCCGATGGTGAAGAGGTCGAGCAGTGTGGCAACGGGGCGCGTTGTTTTGCCCGTTTCGTTCGGGATTGCGCGCTTAGCGAAAAAGATGAGATTCGGGTGGAGACCTCCAGCGGGACCATTGTTCTGCGTGTGGAGTCCGACGGGCAGGTGACTGTTGATATGGGTATCCCCCGTTTTGAACCCGAACAGATCCCTTTTCAGGCCGCGGAGCGCGCCAACGGGTATCCTCTGGAGCTGGAGGGCAGCCGTTTCTCCATCGGCGTGGTCTCCATGGGAAATCCCCACGCCGTATTGCGGGTGGATGATCTGGATAGCGCGCCGGTTGCCCGGTTGGGTGCCGCCATCGAATCCCATCCCCGCTTCCCTCAGCGTGTCAACGTCGGCTTCATGCAGGTGGTCACGCGGGAATTTATTCGTCTGCGGGTATTCGAGCGCGGTGTGGGTGAGACGATGGCCTGCGGAACGGGCGCTTGTGCCGCGATGGTCGTGGCTCGCCAACAGGGATTGATCAATGATAAAGTGATAGTTGAACTTCCCGGTGGACGGCTTGCCGTCCGTTGGGATGGAGAGGGGAGTCCGGTGGTCATGACGGGGCCGGCCAACAAGGTGTTTGAGGGACGGATTGAACTATGAAAGGTGAACTGGAAAAACCACTGGCGGATGAGGTGGATGAAAAAATGGTGGCGGATTATCTCCGCCATCACGCTGACTTCTTCGAGCGGCATGAGGAGTTGCTGGTGGAGTTGCGGCTGCCTCATGAAGCCGGGGTAGCGGTTTCTCTTATCGAGCGGCAGGTAAAACTGTTGCGTGAGCAGCGGCAGCAGTTGAAGAACAAGCTGGGGGTTTTGATTCGAAACGCGCAGTACAATGAAGAGCTTAGCCGCCGCTTGCACACGTTGACGCTGGTATTGCTGAAAGCCGGTGATTTAAAAGAGCTGATCGAGGTGTTGCGCGCACATCTTCTGGAGCGCTTCAATGCCGATGCTGTCGTCATTCGTCTGTTCAAGGATCCGCAAGCGGGTTGTACCGGCGCGGAGTTCATTGGCCAGGATGAACTGCATATCCGCCGTTTTGAAAAGGTATTCACCGCGGAAGAGCCGCTGCGCGGCCGGTTGCCTCCGGAGTTGCTGGAAGAGTTGTTCGAATCCGAAGCGGCCGACATTGCTTCCGCGGCGCTGATACCGATCGGTGACAGGGACAGGCCGCTGGGTGTGCTCGCGCTTGGCAGCCATGATCCGGAGCGGTTTCATCAGCAGGCCGGGACGATTTTCCTGCGCTCTCTTGGCGAGATATTTACCGGGGTGACAGGCGTCCACCTGTCCCGCGAAACAGATTGAGAGAATCCCCCAGCCGCGCTGAGCACATGCTGAACGGGCACATTGACTCTTTTCTTTCCTATCTGCGCATCGAACGCCGCTGCTCTCCCAACACGCAACAGAACTATCGCCGCGATCTCGAACGTATCAGGGTGTTTTGTGAAGCACGCGGTATTTCTGAATGGCGTTTGCTTGATGTGCATGGCGTCCGGGCCTATGCCAGTGACCGCCACCGCAAGGGGTTGAGCGCCCGGACCATTGCCAGAGAACTCTCCTCCTTGCGAAGTTTTTTCCGGTATTTGTTGCGTGAGAATCAAGTTGAATTCAATCCGGCGGCAGATGTCACTGCTCCCAGGGTAGCACGCAAGCTGCCTGATGTTCTGGATGTGGATCAGGTGGCGCGGTTACTTGAGGCCGCAGAAAGTGATCCATTGATGATCAGGGATCTCGCCATGATGGAGCTGTTCTACTCCTCCGGCCTGCGTCTTTCCGAGCTGACGGGTCTCGATCTGGCCGATCTGGATCTTTCCGAAAGGCTGGTGCGGGTGATCGGAAAGGGAGGTAAGGTCCGCGTCATACCGGTGGGCCGGGTGGCGGCAAAGGCGGTTCAAAACTGGTTGTCATTGCGGATGCAGTATGCGCCGGCAGATGAAACAGCGCTTTTTGTCGGTAGGCGGGGGCGCCGTCTGGGCCGCCGGGCGGTAGAGAAACGCGTGCAGCGCTGGGGTGTGCGGCAGGGGCTGTCCGACCGGCTGCACCCTCACATGCTGCGCCACTCTTTCGCCAGTCACCTGCTCGAGTCCAGTGGTGATCTGCGCGCCGTGCAGGAGCTGTTGGGGCACGCCGATATCAGTACCACGCAGATCTATACCCACCTCGACTTCCAGCACCTGGCCAAGGTGTACGATGACGCCCACCCCCGTGCGCGTAAATGCAAAAAGGGTTCGTTCAACTCCTGACAGCGGTTCCGGGGGGCGCTGATCGGCAAGGTTATGCCGTGGCGCCGGTTTGGTTGCCGCTTTTTCCGGCCATTTTCTCTTAACCCATTGATTTTGCGCTGTGCCCTGCTTTGGCATGGTCATTGCTATCTCGTAGGGCAGGGCAAGTTGGAGCAAGGCATGGGAATCAATCTGGACAAGGTAATGAGTTTCAATGAGCGGGCGCTGAAAGTATTCAACCGCCGTTCCGAGGTTTTGGCCGCCAATCTGGCCAATGCGGATACACCGAACTACAAGGCGCGGGATATCGACTTTCAGGCGGTGCTGCAAGGGGTGGCCGGCAAACAACAATCCCTGCCGCTAACGGTGACTCACCCTGGTCATATCCGCGCTGGATCGGGAGCTTCGGGTGGGGATCTTCTGTACCGCGTTCCTCATCAGCCATCGGTGGATGGCAATACTGTAGAGGCCGCCGAAGAACAGGTGCGGTTCTCCGAAAACGCCATGCGCTATTTGGCGGAGGTGCGTTTTGCGGGTGACAAGGCGCGCGGTATCAAACGGGCTATCAAAGGGGAGTAATCAGTTATGTCCTTATTCAGGGTGTTCGATATTTCCGGTTCGGGGATGACAGCGCAAAGCTTGCGGCTGAATATTACCGCCAGCAATATGGCCAATGCCGATTCGGTCAGCAGCAGCGCCGGGCAGACCTACCGGGCCAGAGAGCCTGTGTTTTCCGCTGTCTATGACCGTTCCAGGGAAGGCCTCCAGGCGAGCGTTGGCGTGAAGGTGGCAGCGGTAGTGGAAAACCGGTCGCCATTGCAGCAGGAGTATCGTCCCGACCATCCCATGGCGAATGAGGATGGCTACATTTTCAAACCGAATGTGGATGTTATCGGGCAGATGGCCAACATGATTTCGGCATCTCGCTCTTATCAGAGTAATGTGGAGGTGTTCAATACATCGAAACGGATGTTGATGCGCACCCTCTCAATGGGTCAGTAACAGAAGGTCAGGCATATGAGTATCGACAATACGGCAGGCGTCAACTGGGATAGTCTTGGACTGAGCCGCCCGGAAGAAAAAAAGAACAAGGATGATGTCGGGCAGGAGCAGTTTCTGGAGTTGATGCTTGCTCAACTGCAGAATCAGGATCCGATGAATCCGATGGAGAATGGGGAGTTTCTTACCCAGATGGCCCAGTTCAGCTCCGCCAAGGGCATTCAGGAGATGAGCGAATCTTTCGTATCGTTCACCGAGTCGTTGACCTCCAGCCAGGCGCTGCAGGCCTCTTCACTGATTGGCCGCAGCGTGTTGGTGCCGGCGGAAACCGGTTATCTGGAAGAGGGGAGCAAGGGCATTTCCGGTGCGGCGGAGCTGCCTACCAGCGCCGCCAACGTCGTTGTCAGTGTTTATGATAATGCCGGCACCCTGGTGCAGCGCAGCTCCTGGGGGCAGCAGGATGCGGGGTTGTTTCAGTTTGGCTGGGATGGTAAAGGGGCAGATGGCCAGCCGGTTCCACCCGGGCATTACCGCATCGGCGTCGAGGCGCAGGTTGGAGGGGAGAACAAGGCCGTTGAAACCATGCTGGTTTCTCGGGTTGATAGCGTCACTCTCGGGAAGGGAGGGCAAGGTGTTACGTTGAATCTGGCCGGGCTGGGAACTGTGAATTTTGCAGAAGTCCGGGAGATTATGTAGATATAACAAGAGGAAATAAATCATGTCCTTTCGTGTTGCGCTTAGCGGCTTGAGTGCCGCCTCAAAAGATCTCGCTGTTACCGGCAACAACATCGCCAATGTCAGCACCACGGGGTTCAAACGTTCCCGAGCGGAATTTGTCGATGTCTACGCCGCCTCTTATCAGGGTATCAGCCGTTTGCAGTCCGGTAGCGGCGTGCGGGTAGCACAGATCCAGCAGCAGATGTCCCAGGGAAATGTGGAGTACACCAATAACAATCTGGATCTGGCTATCAATGGGAAGGGGTTTTTCGTGCTGGAGGAGGCGGGGACGAGGCTCTACAGCCGGGCCGGATCCTTTGCTCCAGACAAGGATGGTTTTGTCGTCAACAGCCAGCAGCAACGCCTGCAGATAAATCCGGCCAATGATGATGGCTCCTTCAATACCGGTGTGATTTCGGATTTGCAGCTCTCCACCAGCGAGGGGCCGCCCCGCGCCACAACCGATGTCAACGTGGCGATTAACCTGGACTCGGAATCTCCAGTTGTCGATTCTGCCCTGTATCCTGTTTTCGATCCGGCGGATCCCAACACCTATACCTACTCCACTTCTGTAACGGTGTACGATACGTTGGGATCCAGTCATCTGGTGACGGCATATTACCGTAAAGATGGTCCAAACAACTGGAGTGTTTATACCACAATGACAGACCAGACCGACTCGGATTTCCCCGTCGGTGGTGATGGACTGGCCGAGGCAGCCATACTGCCCGGAGGAGCGAACAGCCAGATATCCGGGCCGTACAACCTGGTATTTGGTTCAACGGGACTGGTTGATACAACGGCCAGCTCTCCGTTGCCGTTCAACTATAGCTGGAGTATCGAAAACGGAGCTGCAACCACACTGGATTTCGTCATGGATTATGGAAGCTCCACACAGTATTCACGGGATTCCGGTGTAAATGCCATCACCCAGAACGGCTTTACGACGGGCTTGCTCACGGGTATCGATATCGATGACAAAGGGGTGGTTTTCGCCCGTTATACCAACGGGAATGATCAACCTCTTGGGCAGGTGGTGCTGGCCAGTTTTGCCAACCCCCAGGGGTTGCAGCCCAACGGTGATAGCGGCTGGCTGCAGACGTTCGCATCGGGAGAGGCCCTTTTGGGAGAACCAGGGTCAGCAAGCCTGGGGTTGGTTCAGTCCGGCGCGCTGGAGTCCTCCAATGTCAATCTCAGTGAGGAGTTGGTCAACCTGATCGTTGCGCAACGCAACTTCCAGGCCAATGCGCAAACCATCACGGTCAACGATACCATTACGCAGACAATCATCAATATGCGCTAGGGCTCTGCCGGATTCGGGTAATCATGCCGGGTAAATAGTCCGGTCAATACAGCGACAACCACGGGTTGATGGCCTCCTGAGGGCCGTCAACCTTTTTTTATTATTGTCTGGCCACAGCATGGATTGTGGCCGGGTTAATTAAAACTTGGTAAACCACCGCCTCTGGCGGTGAGACGCGAAAAGGCTCTGCCGTACCGGCGTGCGTAGTAAGAAAATGGCCTCCCTTGAACCGGCAAGTTCTATAGGAGGCCATTATGAGAGACTGGCAAAGCCAAGCTCACGAGAAGCATTATTGCAAATATCATGGTAACTATTCAACTGAGAAACTGAAAAAAGCGAAAAAAGTACTTGACAAGGTTTTATCATCATTTTCTCGATTTCATTGATGATGGAG
>WFVH01000072.1 GCA_015491735.1 Gammaproteobacteria bacterium | reverse complement strand
TCGGCAGGGCTGTATGCTCTATGAGTTGATTCCGAACATGCCGGAAGAGCGGTTACGGCCACTTATCGAGCGTTTTGCCGAGCTGCTGCTCGAGCAACCATCGTTCAAAAACACTTTTTCTGTTGTCTGAAATGAGGGGATGTTTGAGGATCGTAACCATTCAGCTCACCCCTGAAATCCGCCATTTCTGCGTTGAAAAATGGTCATTTACACCCGTAAACTCCCATTTTTCGTCTTGAACTGACGAATTTCAGGGGCAATCTGAACAGTTACCGGCTTGTTTCATACTATGCTGAATAGTTACAACAGATCCAAGGCAATAACGGGCAAGAGAAAAACTGATCATGATTGCCCTATCGAGCCATCATCCTGAACTGAAAAAATTGAGTTGAATCCGCGTGATGAAAACAGGGAAACACCGTGTAACAAAACGTGGCAGTGCGCTCTGGCGGACAGCCAGATTTGTTGCCGCAAAAACCGCGCCCCTCTTGACCGCTTCTGGGCCAGCTGTTCAGTGTAGCTGCTCAGCCCGGACAAACCCCTGACACAACCGGCCTGGCTTCGAAAGACTACCCTTCCTCCCGTTCGCAACTATAATTGACGCAAGGACACTAAGGCGGAGAGACCTCATGCTCGTTGCAAAACCCGGATTTTCCCTTGTCGCCGGCGTACTGCTCCTGCTTGGCGCTATTCCCGCGCTCCCCGGAAAAGCGGCCGAAGCCAGTAAAGTCATTATCGGCTTTCATGAATTCCCCGGGGCCGCGCACCAGGAGTTGATCGACTCCCTTGCGGGGCAGATCTCCCATGTATACACTCTGATCCCCGCGATTGCGGCAACAGTACCTGAAGATGCCCTCGGCGCGCTTCAAAACCACCCCCTCGTGGCATACATTGAAGAGGATGCCGAAGTCACGTCAATCGACACATCCTACCTGTCGATGTCATCCCCCCCCCTGGATCTCTCTGCCGCCAGTACTGAAGATGAATATGAGCGCTCGTGGGGAGTCCGCCGCATTGGCAGCCGCTCACCCCACGCCCAGGGCATCACCGGGAAAGAGGTAAAAATAGCCATCATCGACAGCGGTATTGACTACAATCATGAAGATCTGGATGGGAACTACCGCGGTGGATACGATTTTGTTTTCGACGATGACGATCCCATGGATGACAGCTTCGTCAGCCACGGAACCAATATAGCAGGGATAATTGCCGCCGAGAAAAACGGCATCGGGGTCGTTGGTGTTGCGCCCGACGCCTCACTCTACGCGCTGAAAGTGTTGACCAGCTTCGGAAACGCCGATATAAGCGATGTCATTGCGGCGTTGCAGTGGGCTGTTGACAACGAAATGGATATCGCCAATATTAGCATTGAGGGAACGCATAGCGAAACGCTTAAAGCCGCCTGTGACGCCGCCTATGAAGCCGGTCTGCTGATCATTGCCGCCGCCGGGAACAGCTCTGGAGAGGCGGTGAGATACCCTGCCTCATACGACTCTGTCGTTGCGGTGACCAATATCGACAAGGAAAACAATGTGGCCAGTTCGGCGGCTATCGGTTCAGAGATAGAGCTATCCGCTCCTGGCGAGTCCATCTATTCAACGGCAAGGACCAACTCCACCGGCTACGGCAAGCTGAGCGGAACCTCACAGGCCGCCCCCCATGTAACCGGGGCAGCGGCGCTGGTTTTGTCGTCCGGCACACTGGAAGACATCAATGGGGATGGTGAGAGAGACAATAAAGATCTGCGACTGTTGCTGCAAACGGCAGTCGATGATTTGGGCGCTACGGGCAAAGATGAACTATTCGGCTTCGGGTTGGTCGATCTTGAGAAGATCTTTTCGATACATCTGCAAAGAACGGAACCGTGGCTTTCGGGTTGGCAAACGTATAATATGGAAAACAAGAATTACAGTATATCCATACAAAACAACTCGCTTTATGCTGTTATCGTCTGGGTTTCGGAAAATGGCGTTATTCGCCGTGACCTTTCCAGCATACATACGTTCAGAGACCACCGGCAACCGCCACCACAACAGGCTGAGTTCGAGATCAACGCACTCGGCACCTCATTCGAGGTTATCTTCATCCCCTTTGGTAAAGTTGGATCTTCCGCAGATATCACTATCAACTAAGGAAACGAAATGCGCACGATACTACTCACCTTTTTTGCCGCCATTTTGCTAGCGGCCACCGCCACGGCCACCGCCAACAACTCCTCGCAAACGAAGGAGGAGCAGCCTGGCGAAATCGTTGCCAAGGTAAACGGTGTTCCCATTTACGAGAAAGAGTTGAACGAATCGCTGGCGCTGCGCTTCAAAAAAAAGAAGGCATATGGCCTCAATGCAAACACTTTCCGGCAAGGGATTTCTCACGCAATCCAGATGCAGATTCTCAATGACCTGATCGATTCCGCGGTTATTTACCAGGCGGCCATGTCGATGGAAAATCCTCCCGATGTCGAGGAACAGGTCAACCAGAAAATTCTTTCACTTGCAAGCACCTTTGGCAGCGAAAAAAAGTACGATGAGTTTTTAAGCACAAAAGATACATCGCTGGAAAACAAGCGGGCCTATTATCGAAAGAACTATCTCGTACAAGCCTATTTTGACCGGAAAGGCTTGACCAGCCCGGACATCCCGGAAGACGATATCAAGGCGCTCTATGAACAGCAAAAAGAGGGCTTCAAGACGCCAGAGCAGGTGAAAATCAGCCAGATTTTCATAAAAGTGGACAAGAAACTCCCCCCTGAAGAAAAGAAAGAGAGAAAACAGGTGGCAGAGCAGGCCAGAAAAATGCTGCTTGACGGAACGAACTTCTCTGATGTAACCAGCAAGCTATCTGAAACGACCGATCTGGAGATATCCGGTGGCGATCGCGGTTATGTTAAAAGAGGGCTGCTCCCGCAAAGTGTCGATGATGTCGCCTTTTCCATCATGCCCTGGAAAATAAGCAATGTTATCGAATCGGAGTTTGGATACCATGTCTTGATGGTTTCTGATAAAAAACCAGCGGGTTATTCCCCTTATGAAAATGTAAGGGACTTTCTGCTCAGATACCTGGAAACCGAGGCGGTAAGGGAAAATGTGGCAACCCATACCCGGGAACTCCGGGAGAAAGCCAAAATCGAGATTCTCCTGAAAAAAGAGGAGGGCAACACAGCAAGCAAAACCGGCAAAACTGAAACGAATACCGGGAGCTAATCCCGGCTCCTGCACACCGAGTGCCGATTCATTTCCCTTCTCCTGTAACCCCTCTCCCCACCTTGGGGGAAGGGGGATACTCCTGGCCGCCGAGTCCTGAACAGTCACCTTGACGGAGCACTATGAACCCAGCAGCCATTAGGGGATATTCAGCCCGAATGCGTCGGCTCTGCGTTACAGTGCTTGCCTTGACCCAACACCTGCCCGAAACGCTGGACACCGCCTAACGGGCTGCCGGGTTAATAGTCAAGCCTTCGCGTAACTATTCAGCTCACCCCTGAAATCCGCCATTTCTGCGTTGAAAAATGGTCATTTACACGCGTAAACTCCCATTTTTCGCCTTGAACTGACGAATTTCAGGGGCAATCTGAACAGTTACCGGCTTGTTTCATACTATGCTGAATAGT
>WFVH01000071.1 GCA_015491735.1 Gammaproteobacteria bacterium | reverse complement strand
TGACAGAGAGGGTCAACATTGCCACCGGCAGGCCGATATGGAGTCGATACCGTTCGATTCCAGGAGACCCGGTTGGCGCACATCATACCTTCCGACATCACCCGGCTGGAGCTCGCCGGTGCTCACGGCCCCGAGCTGGACACCCTGCGCCTGCTCAAATCGGCGCTTCCCGACGACTACACGGTATTTCACGGGGTGCACTGGATGCGGGGTTACGAGAAATGGAGCCACTTCGGCGAGATCGATTTCGTCATCCTGAACCGCTCCGGTGATCTGCTGTTCATCGAACAAAAGAACGGTGTGCTGGAAGAGACCGACGGCGGTCTGGTCAAGCGCTACCGCAACGGCGAAAAGAATGTGGTGGATCAGATCCACCGCTCCATGGGCAAGGTGCGGGAGACATTCCAGCAGGTGCACGGCAAGAAGATCCGCCTCGCGGTGGACTGCCTCGTCTACTGCCCGGACTACCGGGTGGTGGAGCTGAATGCAGCGGGGCTGGATGCGCGCCGGATCGTGGACGCCGCCGCCAGGGACGGACTGGCCGCACGCATCGAGTCCCTGCTCGGTCCGGGGACGAGGCAGAACGACGGCCGGTTCGAGACCATCCGCGATTTTTTCTGCCAGACCTACCGGGTGGTGCCGGACATTCACGCCCACGTCAGCGCGCAGCGGCAGAGCTTCGTCAGGCAGGTGGGCTCACTCGCGGCAATACTGACCAATCTGGAGATGCGGCCGTTCCGGCTTCAGGTCAAGGGAACGGCAGGCAGCGGCAAGAGCCTGGTGGCGCGGGACTTCTTCGACCGCTCCGTGGCCGCCGGAAAGAGGGTGCTGCTGACCTGCTACAATCGCCCGCTGGCAGAGCGGCTCAAGCGCAGCGTGGGCGATGGCGGCTATGTGAACACCTGGTACGGTTTCTGCCACGCCTTTCTGGAGTCGCGCGGCCGCTCCCTGAATTTCGAGGAGATGAAGAGCGATCCCCGTTTCTGGCAGAAGATCCAGGAGCAGGTGACTGCCGAGCAGATCCCGGACGAGTGGCTGTTCGACGCCCTGATCGTGGACGAGGGGCAGGATTTCGAGGAGGAGTGGTTCGAGATCCTGCAACTGTTCCTGCGTGACGATGCGGACATCCTCTGGCTGGAGGATCCCGTGCAGAACCTGCAGGGCAGGCCCGAAATGGAGCTGCCCGGTTTCGTCCGCTACCGCAGCCTGACCAACTTCCGCTCGCCCGAGTCGATTGCCCGCTTCATTCGCAACACCCTGCCGTTCGAGTTTGAGTCCGGCAACGGCCTTCCCGGTCTGGGCGTGGGGGTGCACGGTTACGACCACGGGAACGAACAGCCCCGCATCGCCGGAAAACTGGTTCAGGAGCTGGTGCGAAGCGGCTTCACCCACGACGACATCGTCATCCTCACCTGCCGCGGTGCCGGCAGCTCCGTGTTCAGCACACTGGAACAGGTCGGCGGCGTAAAACTGCGCCGGTTCACCGGCGAATATGATCGAGACGGCAACCAGCGATTCACCGATGGCCTGTTGACCTTCGACAGCATCTACCGCTTCAAGGGGCAGGAGGCCCCCGCCGTGATCTTCGTGGACATCGATCCCGATCCGCAACGCATGGAGCAGATGCAGCGGCTGCTGTTCTGCGGCATGACCCGCGCCACCGTGCGGCTGGAGATGGTGGTCCGGGCCGGCAACCCCCTGAACGACCCTTTCCTGAAGGAGGCGAAATGAATCTGGTGGAACGTTACCATGGCGCCATGCTCGGCCTCGCCTGCGGGGACGCGCTGGGCGTTGCGCTGGAATTTCAGTCACCCGGCAGCTTCGAACCCATCACCGACATGATCGGCGGTGGCGTGTTCAACTGCCAGCCCGGCCAGTGGAGCGACGACACCTCCATGGCCCTCTGTCTGGCGGAAAGCCTGATCGAAAAGCGGGGCTTCGACGCGGCGGATCAGATGCGCCGCTACCTGCGCTGGTACCGGGAGGGCTACCTGAGCAGCACCGGGAACTGCTTCGACATCGGCGACACCGTGTCCGCCGCCCTGCAGCGCTTCGAACAGAGCGGCGAACCATTCAGCGGCAGCAGCGAGCCACGAACCGCCGGCAACGGCTCCCTGATGCGCCTCGCCCCCATTCCCCTGGCCTTCGCGCGCGACCCGCGCCGGGCGATGGAGCTGGCCGCCGAGATGTCACGCACCACCCACGCCGCCCCCGAGGCCGTCGACGCCTGCCGCTACTTCACCGGCCTCATCATCGGCGCGCTGCGCGGCGAATCCAGAGAGACACTGCTGCAACCCCGTTATACCCCGGTGGAAGGGATCTGGCAGGAGCGCCCCCTCTCTCCCCGCATCGACGAAGTGGCCCGCGGCTCGTTCAAACAGAAACAGCCACCCGACATCCGCGGCACCGGCTACGTGGTCCACTCCCTGGAAGCCGCCCTGTGGGCCTTCTGCAACAGCGGCTCCTTCGAAGAAGGCGCCCTGATGGCGGTCAACCTCGGCAACGACGCCGACACCACCGGCGCCATTTATGGACAGCTCGCAGGGGCGTACTACGGGGTGGAAGGGATTCCGGAGCGGTGGCGGGAAAAGCTTTTCCAGCGTGAAATGATAGGGAGAATGGCGGACGGGCTGTTGGGAGTGGCTGGCTCTTAGCCATTCGGCAGGCATTCGATGCGGTTCCCCGTTGCCGGAAAATCGGAGCGGAAACGGGAAGCGATTTGTCATCCATCGGCGCGCTGCCTGATTTGTCGATGTAACGCGAAACAATCGACAAATTCGCTTGAAATGTCGATACAATCGACACAATGAATCCGGTCTCCAGACAGACAAAAGGCCCTGCACCTTGTGATGCAGAGCCCTGGATCAAGAGGCCCCAGTCAGTATCTTCTGCAAGCACCTGTTCTGCAACGTAAATTCTCTTCTCCGCGGAGTCCTTGCCGACCATGACCTGGTTCAGCCGCTCCAGCGAGACGGTGGCCAGCATATTGACCACACCGCAGATCGACAGGGCAAGGAACTAACCTCTTCGATTTCTCTCTGGCCTGTCGAACTCGGTCGAACCTTACAACTAGCCGTACCATAAAGTTACAATTGGCCGGGGCAAAAAAGCTAACCGATAGGGCCAGAGTCATTGATTCCCAAGCCGCGCCGGTGTGGCAAGATCACATTGGCACGCTTGGTGAAAGAGGCAAGGGGACAGGCATTCTTCGGTTTTGATGATGGCGTCGCGCTTGCCGTCCGCAGTGCAGGGCTTGCTGTTTTAGTAGCCGATTTTGCAGTGCCTTACCGCTCCACCATCTCTGGCTGCAAGTCCCTCCGCTTGTGGATCACAGCCAGCACGACGACATCCGGTTCGCGGATCTCGTAGAGGATGCGGTAGGAGTACAGCGACAGTTCCCGGATGGTGTCATTGCCGAGTTCCGGCACGACCTTTCCCATGC
Source organism: Gammaproteobacteria bacterium (assembly GCA_015491735.1). Classification (GTDB taxonomy): domain Bacteria; phylum Pseudomonadota; class Gammaproteobacteria; order Thiohalospirales; family Thiohalospiraceae; genus DRMK01. The sequence goes on along the minus strand of WFVH01000071.1, from coordinate 2,961 downwards.
GCGGCAGCTCGTTGAGGATATCCGTTTTAGCGGCGATATCCTGGGTAACCTTCTTGGCGTAATGTTTGGAGTCGTGAGCGATGAAGTCATGGATGGATCGCAGATCAGCCCTGGCCGGGTTCGACCAGATCACCATGTATCGATCTCGCGCTTGAGTTCTTCACTGGTGATAGTCTTGCCCTGATCAGCGGCCTCCTGGCCCTTGCGGATTTTATCCAGCACGTAGAGCCGGTACATGATCTCGTCCATGTCGGCGTCATCGGGCAGCTTGCCGATGGTCTCCAGTGCTTCCTGTTTGGCGGGTTGCATGGTGTCCTCCTTCTTGTCTCTCAGGCGTTGACGGCCTGATCGTCGAGTGACGTCAGCGTCGTCTGCATCTTGTGTTTGGCAATCATGCCATCGATCAGCCGGATGACCGCCTCTTGATCCTCGGGATCGAATCCTTCCACGGCCTGAAAGCGCCGAAACAGCCGGGCGTTGCCCAGCGGCATCTCCTCGACCGGGTTGCCAGTGAGCAGGTAATCCACAGTCGTGCCCAGGGCATCGGCCAACTTGATGAGCATCTCGGCGGGCGGAAGGTTAAGCCCGCTCTCGTACTTGTTGAGCTGCTGGAAGCGGATAGCCACTTTAGCCGCCAACTCCTTCTGGGACCAGCGCTTCTGCTTGCGCAGCACCTTCAGGCGTGCCCCGAAGGCCTTGCGGAAATCTTCATTTTGCATGGCGAACAATACATACCGGATTCATGTTGACCTCCACAGTGTAAGGGCGTATTCCAGAAACGACTTGATGGATGCTCCTTTCAAGTATAATGATAACTCCCGGCAGGAGTCAATTGATCCTTGACAGGATTTTGGACGAACCCGGATATGGCAGCATCCCTGACGACCAGCTCGACCTCTTGAAGCAGGAAGTCTCTCTGCAACGTCTGGCCGAGGGCGTGAAGGTAGTCCTCAAGCGCCACGGGCGCGATCTGATCAGGCTGGGTTCGGTGCCATCTACGGACAGCTCGCAGGGACGTTCTACGGGGTGGACGGGATTCCGGAGAGGTGGCGGGGGGGCGCTGTTTGAATGTAAAGTTATTGATCGAATGGCCAATGGATTGTTTGGGATGAGCGGCGTATAACTCGCACGGATATGCATGTGCAGCAATTTTCCTTCGCGGAACACATATCTTTCCAAAAACCGGGAATGTAGGGTTTACCATAAACATTCCGGAATGTCCCTGCTGGCTTGATGATAACGGCATGGAAAAGTCAGGCGTATCAAATGAGATACTTCGTGAATCAGTCAGCATTCATTCAGTTCCTGGAATTACAGGTATTTCGTTAATGGCTGATATTTGATGTGAGGGATGTGTAGCGGTTCATGAACAATATACTGATTTACGAAACCGAAGACCGCCAGGTGGAAGTTCGGCTGACACAGGAGACCGTCTGGCTGAATCGCCAGCAGATGGCCGAGCTGTTTGGGCGGGACGTGAAGACCGTTGGCAAGCATGTCAACAATGTCTTTCGGGAGGGTGAGTTGGACCGGGGAGCAACTGTCGCAAAATTTGCGACAGTTCAAAACGAAGGCGGCCGCGAGGTTACCCGGCAGGTGGAGTACTACAACCTGGACGTAATCATTTCAGTGGGCTATCGCGTCAAAAGCCTGCAGGGCACCCGCTTCCGCATCTGGGCCACGCAGCGCCTGCGGGATTATCTGGTTCAGGGCTATGCCATCAACCGCCAGCGGCTGGAGCAAAACGCAGGCGAGTTGGAACAGGCGCTGGAGCTGGTGAGAAAAGCGGCGCGCTCCCGGGCACTGGATCGCGATTCCGGGCGGGGCCTGGTGGAGATCATCAGCCGCTATACTCAAACCTTCCTCTGGCTGCAACGCTACGACGAAGGCTTGCTCGAAGAACCGGCGGGCCACAAGGGAGGTGTATTGCCTACCGTGGAGGAGGCCATGAATGATCTGCATACCCTCAAGCAGGAGCTAATGACGCGGGAAGAGGCAACCGAGCTGTTCGCCAGGCCGCGAGACGATGGGATCGCGGGTATCTTCGGCAATCTTGAGCAAAGCGTCTTTGGGGAACCCGCCTATCCTACGATAGAGAGCAAGGCCGCGCACCTGCTCTATTTTGTGGTCAAGAATCACCCCTTTGTCGATGGCAACAAGCGCAGTGCGGCCTTTCTTTTTGTCGACTTTCTGAACCGCAACGGCCGCCTGTTCAACAGCGACGGCCAAGTTATCATCAACGATACCGGACTGGCTGCTCTGACCCTGCTGGTGGCGGAATCAGACCCAAAACAGAAAGATGTGCTGATACGCCTGATCATGAATCTGCTGGATTACGATGCGAACAATAACGCCAGTGCGATTTGAAAACAAACTGACCCTCAATCGCCAGATGCTGACGTAGTTCAGCGTCGAGACGCTGGAGGGCCGTTATTCTCCCTCGAACGGAACCTGGATCGAAAGCCCGCTGTCGCTACACATCGACGAAGTGGCCCGCGGCTCGTTCAAACAGAAACAGCCCCCCGACATTTGCGACACTGGCTACGTGGTCCACTCTCTGGAAGCTGCCCTGTGGGCCTTCTGCAACGGCGGCTCCTTCGAAGAAGGCGCCCTGATGACGGTCAACCGACCTCGGCAACGACGCTGGACACCATCGGTGCCATCTACGGACAGCTCGCAGGGGCGTTCTAGGGGGTGGGAGGGATTCCGGAGCGGTGGCGGGAAAAGCTTTTCCAGCGTGAAATGATTGGGAGAAGGGTAAAGGTTGTTGGCAGTGGCTGACGTTTAGAGTCCCCGATAGGGGATCCGTAAACACCTCGCCTTTAAAATAGGGTTCCTCTCGCAAATCGGTGCACGGAGAAACGGTTGAATAGTTGAAAAGCATGAGTCTCATCAGGTACTTAGAAGGTGCGAATCTAACTAGGTACCAGAGGGGAGACTCATGCTTGTTGAAAGTTTGAT
>WFVH01000070.1 GCA_015491735.1 Gammaproteobacteria bacterium | reverse complement strand
ACTATTCAGCATAGTATGAAACAAGCCGGTAACTGTTCAGATTGCCCCTGAAATTCGTCAGTTCAAGGCGAAAAATGGGAGTTTACGCGTGTAAATGACCATTTTTCAACGCAGAAATGGCGGATTTCAGGGGTGAGCTGAATAGTTACGTGAGATCAACGGTTATAACGCACATACACCCGATGCCAGTGGCCAAAATGCTCAGGCAAATCGCGCCAGGAAGAACCCGTTCTCGCTATTCACAGTACCGCTTCTAAAAACAAACGGTTATCAGAAGCCGTGACTCCGCAATCAACTGACTTTCCAGGCAATAAATTCTTGATGCGCTACTATTGATCATTCTGGCCGAGCACTGGGTGCATATCTGGACGACAAACCCGATTGAATCAACCTTTGCCACGATTCGCCACCGGACCGACCGAACCAAGGAATGCGTGAGCCGGAACACCCTGCTGGCGATGATTTACAAACTGGAGATGAGTGCTGAGAAACGCTGGCGCAAGATTCAGGGGTTCAATCATCTTGCCAAGGTCATCAAGGGTGTGAAGCTCAAGGACGGTATTGATGTGCCAAGAGACGTGGTGTGCCTCTACGTTCGTCAGCCCGAGGGGCTGGGGCATGCCGTACTGTGCGCAAAGCCACTGGAGTGAACAGCGAGACCGACTACAACAGGAGCGCCGCCTGATCATAATCTCACACCAGGACTATAGCTCTTGTAAACAAGAGATTGATGTTGAGTTCTGAAATTCACATGCCTGGCGCACTAAAATAAAACGGCGCCAACAAGCGCCGTTCTATGGTTCACCTATGGCGAGATTTTACCCTCGCCTCTCGCTGGCCCGCGAATCAGCAATCGCAGATTTGCCGCCGAAATCGCCGATACCCCAGGGGAAGCAGCAACAGCAACAGCATCCACGGATCCAGGGCGCCTTGCCAGACGCCATCACCATCACCGACAGATATTGTTACCGTACCTGTGGCCTCTCCTCCATTACCATCACTAATGGTATAGGTGAAAGTATCGGCGCCGCTATAGCCGGTGGGAGGGGTATAGGTGAAGCTGCCATCCCCATTGTCGACGACACTCCCTCCCTGGGCAGATTCACTGTCTACGGCGATTATACTCAAGGGATCACCGTCGGCATCGCTATCATTGGCCAGAACATCGGTGATGGTAACTGCCGTATCGACATCTGTTGCCGCATTATCATCGACGGCCTGGGGAGCTTCATTCCCCGATGCCGCCCGCTCGACCGTGATATCGACCCTACCTTGGGCTTGCCCCCCCTTGCCATCACCAATCATGTAGTTGAAGGAGTCACTTCCAGCATAACCGGCAACGGGCGTATAGGTGAAGCTGCCATCTCCATTGTCGACAACGCTTCCCCCTTGCGCAGAGGTTTCATCCACACCCTTGACAGTGACTGTATCACCGTCGGGATCACTGTCGTTGGCCAACACAGCAATCGTCACCGGAGTATCCTGCATGGTGGTGGCAGAATCATTCTCCGCCACGGGCGGATTGTTGATGGGAACCACTTTGGTAACGGTCACATTCACCGTTCCCTGAGCCTCTCCACCCTTGCCATCGCTCACGGTATAGGCAAAGCTATCGGTTCCGCTGAAACCGGCCGGCGGGGTGTAGGTAAAGGTGCCATCGCCATTGTCGACCACCGTGCCGCCCTGGGCCGAACGGCCGTCAACTCCGCTGACGCTCAGACTGTCTCCATCCGGATCAGTGTCGTTGGCCAGCACGTTGCCCGTCGTGACCGGGTTGCCTTCGGTAGTACTTATGCTATCGGCCCCGGCCTGCGGAGCCTCATTGACCGTATTGACGGCAATCTGAACCGTTCCACGGGCTTCCCCCCCTTTGCCATCGCTGACGGTGTAACGGAAATTATCGTTTCCGCTGAAACCGGCAGGCGGAGTGTAGGTGAAGGTGCCGTTCCCGTTGTCGACCACCGTGCCGCCCCGGGCCGAACGGCCGTCAACTCCGCTGACGCTCAGACTGTCGCCGTCCGGATCGGTGTCATTGGCCAGCACGTTGCCCGTCGTGACCGGCGTGTCCTCATCAGTGGTCACGCTGTCATCCGCAGCCGAGGGCGGGTTGTTGACCGGCTCGACAGTGATCCTGACCGTGCCTTGCGCTTCCCCGCCCTTGCCGTCACTGACCGTGTAGCCGAAACTGTCTTCACCATCGAAACCGGCAGGCGGAGTGTAGGTGAAGGTGCCGTTCCCGTTGTCGGCCACCGTGCCGCCCCGGGCCGAACGGCCGTCAACTCCGCTGACGCTCAGACTGTCGCCGTCCGGATCGGTGTCATTGGCCAGCACATTGCCCGTCGTGACCGGTGTGTCCTCATCAGTGGTCACGCTGTCATCCACAGCCGAGGGCGGGTTGTTGACCGGCTCGACAGTGATCCTGACCGTGCCCTGCGCTTCCCCGCCCTTGCCGTCACTGACCGTGTAGCCGAAACTGTCTTCACCATCGAATCCATCAGGCGGAGTATAGGTAAATGTGCCGTCTCCGTTGTCGACCACGCTCCCGCCCTGGGCCGAGCGGGTATCGGCGCCACTGACAGCAAGCGCATCTCCGTCGGCATCACTGTCGTTGGCCAGAACATTCCCCGTAGTAACCGCGCTTCCGGCTTCAGTGACCGCTGTATCATCCCCGGCGACCGGTGGTGTGTTTTTCTTGACAGTGGTCTCCTCGGTATCGGTGTTGTCACTGTTATTGGCATCGGCCTCATTGGCGCTGACTGTCGCCGTATTGGTTATCTTGCCCGCGCTATTGGCCCGCGCCGTAATTGCGACGCTCCCGGTACCTCCATTTTTGGTAACGGTTCCGAGATTACAATTGACAGTCTGACCGGATACGGCGCATCCACCATCATCCGATACATAGCCAAGTCCGGCAGGCAGTGTGTCGGTCACGGTCACGCCGGTTGCATCCCGGCCACTGTTGTTGGTTACCAGCAGGCTGTAGGTGATCTGCTCGCCAACCAACACCGGATCGGTTCCATCCTGTTTTACCAAAGCCAGGTCGACCGGCTGTTCCAGCTCGAACAGATAGGCAGCACCGGTGTTTTTCTCCGCGCGATCCTGTCCCGCATCTGCTGAAAACGCGCCAACGACCACTGACCTTGCCGATTTGTCAATGGCAATCGATTGGGCAAACTTGCTGCCGGATTTGCCGTCTGGATCGGATATTTTCCCTTGCTCTACCCAGCTATTACCTGAGCGGGTAAACAGGTAAAACGATTCGGAACCCTGCTCCATAAAGTGGGAGGCGCTGACAACAGCCGTATCACCGGCAACACCGACGGCATACCCAAAATTGTCGCCCGCAGCGCCATCGGCAGACAGCAGTTTGGCCTGCTGAACCCAGTTCCCCCCTTCGCGCCCGAAGAGGTAGGCTGCGCCCAGCTTTCCATCTTTACCGTTTGCCCCTACCAGGACAGTGGCGCCATCAACGGCTACGCTCCCGCCAAAGTAGTCGTTTGCCACGCCATCGTCAGCGGTCAAAACAGCGTCATGCTCCTTGTCACTCCATCCCCCTGCTGGCTTGCCGTAAAGATAGACGGCGCCTTTGTTACCGTCTTTTCCGAAAGCACCGACTGCGATGGTCTCGCCGTCGAAATCCAGCACCGCACCAAAAAAGTCGCTGCCATCAAGATCTGCAACGTCAAGTTTGGCCTTCTGGCTCCAGGTAGCGCCGCTCCCCTGATAAACGAATACCTCTCCCGGTGTTGTCGCGCTATCCTTCCCCGGGGCTCCAACAACCAGCGTATTCCCGGCCAGGGCAACCGAGCCACCAAACCCCCGATCAGCGTTACCAGACGCAGCGGCAAGTTTCAGCGTTTCGGTCATAGCCCCCGCCCAGCCATTCGCCGGTTTTACATAAATGTAGACGGCACCCGCATCCGCTCCCTTCTCGTTGTCATCCAGAGCGGCCCCCAGTGCGATGGTATCCCCGCTCACAGCAACCGAAATGCCCAGAAAGTCACCTGCTTCACCATCGGAAGCCGTCAGCTTGGAAACCTGTTGCCAACCCGATCCTGAGCGCTCATAGACATAGGCAGCGCCGATATTGTCATCATCGGCAAACGCGGAAACAACGGCGGTATTATCATCAATGGCAACGGCCCAGCCAAACCCCGAGCTTCTCAAGGCATCGTCGGCTACAAGCTTTGTCTGGGAAGAGATCGGGATGGCGGCAATTGCCCCCCCGGCAAAGAGAACAAGACAGAGCAGTAGCGATTGCGGGAAAATGAAATGACCATAGCGGGAATTCTTCATGAAGCGCCTCTCCTGTAGTATAGCGTTGCTGCAGCAAACCAGGCCTTTGAACAACGGGCAATCTCAGCCTGCCCGTTCTCTATCAGCTATCACTAAGCAAAATATAATATTATTAACAATCATGATGTTTTGGTTTATCGGTTACATCCATCGATTCCTTGATGCTCACCCAAGCACACCGCTTGCGCCGATGCGATGGTTCCAGCAGGGAAAAAGCAAAAATGAGCAAGGTCTTTGGCTCTCTTGGTCGTTAGTCGTTATTCGATACGCCATTCTTAAGCAAAATAGTACACAATATTCATCGTGTCCAGAAATAAATGAGCTGTTCGCAGACAAGCCCCATACAAAAACGCTTTCTCGTTATCATGTCAAGAAAGCAGTTCTCATATTCCCATAAAACAACGTTCTTAACCGCTGTTCAATCAGTCTGCCCGCCTTGCCACTGTCACTCAATATGCCCCGTGCTCACTGGTTTTGCGGCGAGAGCGGTTCCCAAACGATCTCGACACCCGGCTCATCTTTTCCTGCCTGAAACTGTTTGCACACAAACAGCCCTGCCACAGCGGCCAACTCCTCTTCCAGGTAGATGAGTGGAATGCGCTCTCTTTGCCACGGAGCAATACCCTGCTCCTGCAATATTTTTTTCAGTTTGCTCCGATGAGTCCGGCCTGCGAGCCGACAGCGCTCCCCTCCCCGCCTGAAACGGACTGTCACTCTCCCTTGCTGGCAGAACGACAACGCCAACCCCCTGCCGGTAACGGAAACTGCGCGTAAAGCGCCCGATCCCTTCACCGGATACAGCGCTTGCATCAAATCCCACTCCAGTATCCGGTTGTTGTCATGAGGTGGCAATGGCGCCATTACGTATAGTTGATTCCGATAGCGGCGAATCTCCGCGCCACTCCATTCAACGACAGGGACGGCATCTTCGGCCGCGGGCAGCATCTCCGTCAGAATCCGCCGCAGATGGGCCGTGGCGGGCAAGGGATATCCTTGCTTTTTTATCCAATGGCGCAACAGATTCCGCTGACGGGCGGGATCCAGCGTTTTCAGCAAGGCGATATCAAGCCTGCCGGAATCAACATAAAGCTCATAATCCTGCGCTGCCAACTGCTCGAGCAGCTCTGCAGCTTCCCCGCAGTGAGCCGCGGTCCGGGATAGGGTCAATCCGAGATTGGGCCAGTGGCTGCGTAGCAACGGAACAACTTCATGGCGCAGAAAATTGCGTTCGATACGGGGATCATGATTACTTTCATCCTCTATCCACCGGAGCTGCCGGGAGCGCGCATAGGCCAGAATCCCGGCGCGGCTGAAGTCCAGCAACGGCCGGCCGCGCCATCCCGCCGCAAAGGGATCCTGCCGGGGCATCGCCGCCAGCCCCTTTGGCCCCGCACCACGTAACAGCTGTAGCAGGACGGTTTCCACCTGATCGTCCTGGTGATGTGCCGTCAACAGACCATCCGTGGACTCCATCAAGGAGGCGATGGCGTGATACCGGGCCGTTCGGGCTGCTTCCTCGGGGCTATCCCCTTTGCGTGGATGGGCATCCACTTCCAGTACCCTGCAGGTGATGCCCAGGTCGTTACAAACCGTCACGCAGTGGCGGGACCACGCCGCAGATGCCGGGTTCAACCCGTGGTTGACATGAACGGCACAAAGAATTTCGGCAGGAAGAGAGTCCCGCAGGGAATACAGGGCATGGAGCAGAGCATGTGAATCGAGTCCGCCGCTATAGGCGACCCAGTAACGCCGAGCTGGAGGAAACCGCTTGATGGCGGCCAGCAACCTGTCCAGGGTAAAACGCATGGTCTTGCACCGTCAGAACACACGACCTATTTTTCTGCTGCCTGTTGAAAATGGCCAAAACACATGAAGCGCTCATAGCGCTTCTGAAGCAGTTCGTCAAGCGGAACGGCCCGCAGTTTTTCCACGCCTTCCAGCAGAGAGCGCTTGACAGCGGCGGCCATCCCGTCCATATCCCGGTGAGCGCCCCCCAGCGGCTCATCGATGACTCTGTCAATCAGCTCCAGTTCAAGCAGGCGATCGGCAGTGATACCCATGGCATCTGCAGCGTCAGCGGCTTTCTCCGCGCTTTTCCACAAGATAGTTGCGCACCCCTCCGGAGAAATAACGGAGTAGGTACTGAACTGCAGCATCTGAACGATATCTCCCATACCGATCGCCAGTGCTCCGCCGGAGCCTCCTTCCCCGATAACGGTGCTGATAATGGGCGTCTTCAGTCCAGACATCACAAACAGGTTGCGGGCAATTGCCTCGCTCTGCCCCCGCTCCTCTGCCCCGATACCGGGATAAGCTCCGGGAGTGTCGATAAAAGCGAGTACCGGCAAATGGAACCGCTCCGCCATCTCCATCAAACGCTTTGCCTTGCGGTAACCCTCGGGGCGCGGCATACCGTAGTTGCGGCGCACCCGCTCCTTGGTCTCCCTCGCCTTTTGCTGACCAAGAACCAGAACCGGCTCTCCCTCCAGCCGGGCAATGCCCCCCACCATCGCGGGATCATCTCCGTAGGCGCGATCACCATGCAGCTCTTCGAAGTCAGTAAAAATACGTTCAACATAATCGAGCAGGTAGGGGCGTTGCGGGTGCCGGGCGAGCTGAGCTATCTGAACCGCGCTCAGTTTGGAGAAAATGGATTCGGTAAGTGCGCGGCTCTTCTCCCGTAACCGGGCGATCTCTTCGCTGATATTCAAACCTGAATCGTCACCGGCATAACGCAACGCTTCGATTTTTGCCTCAAGATCGGCAATGGGCTGTTCGAAATCAAGAAAATTCAGGTTCATCGATCAAAAATCCGCATCCGTCAGCAGGAACCCGCTATTTTACTTGCGCAGAGTCATGCTGTATACGCCTTTGGCAAAGAGGTGCTTTCAATGCCTTTTTCCGGGATAATACCCCATCGATGCTACTCAAGTCAGTTAGTTACGGGTTCCCATGGCACAATATATTTATACGATGAACCGGGTGAGCAAAGTCGTGCCGCCCAAACGCGAAATCATCAAGGATATTTCGCTCTCCTTTTTCCCCGGTGCGAAAATCGGTGTGCTGGGTCTAAACGGCTCGGGGAAATCCACCGTGCTTCGCATCATGGCCGGCGTGGACAAGGAGTTTGATGGCGAAGCCCGCCCTCAGCCTGGCATCCGCATCGGTTACCTCCCCCAGGAACCGGAGCTGGACTCCAGCATAGATGTTCGCGGCAACGTGGAACAGGGGTTGGGCGAGGTCAAGCAGGCGCTGGAGGAGTTGGAGAACATCTATGCCGCCTACGCAGAACCCGATGCCGATTTCGATACGCTTGCCGCCCGCCAGGCGGTACTGGAGAACATAGTTCAGGCAGCAGACGGACATAACCTGGAGCATACACTCGAAGTGGCGGCAGATGCGCTGCGACTGCCTCCCTGGGATGCCGAAGTGGATAAACTTTCCGGCGGGGAGCGGCGCCGTGTCGCCCTCTGCAAACTGCTGCTGGCCAAACCAGACATGCTGTTGCTGGACGAACCCACCAACCATCTGGATGCAGAATCGGTGGCCTGGCTGGAGCGGTTTCTGCATGACTTCTCCGGTACCGTTGTCGCCGTTACGCATGATCGCTACTTCCTGGACAATGTGGCCGGCTGGATCCTGGAGCTGGATCGCGGCCGCGGCATCCCCTGGGAAGGCAACTACTCTTCCTGGCTGGAGCAGAAAGAGCGGCGGCTGGAGATGGAAGAGAAACAGGAGAGCTCCCGCATCCGCGCCATCAAAGAGGAGCTGGCATGGGTACGAAGCGGCGCCAGAGGGCGTCATGCGAAAAGCAAGGCCCGCCTGGCCCGCTTCGAGGAGCTGTCGTCCAGCGACTACCAGCGGCGCAACGAAACCCGTGAACTCTATATTCCACCCGGCCCGCGCCTCGGCGACATGGTCATCGAGGCGAAAAACATCAGCAAACGGTTTGGTGACCGCCTGTTGATCGACAATCTCAGCTTCAACCTGCCACCGGGGGCTATCGTTGGAATCATCGGTCCCAACGGTGCCGGCAAGACCACCCTGTTTCGCATGCTGACGGGCCAGGAGCAACCGGATGAAGGAGGGATTCGCCGCGGTGATACAGTAAAACTGGCCTATGTGGATCAAAGCCGCAGCTCGCTGGGCGAGGCCAAGAGTGTTTGGGAGGAGATTGCCGATGGCCAGGATATCATCCAGGTAGGCAGTTACGAAATCAACTCACGCGCCTATGTCAGCCGCTTCAACTTCAAGGGCAACGACCAGCAAAAGCGGGTCAAGGACCTCTCGGGCGGCGAGCGTAACCGCGTACACCTGGCCAAACTGCTCCGCAGCGGAGGCAATGTACTGCTGCTGGATGAACCCACCAACGATCTGGATGTGGAGACCCTCCGTGCTCTGGAAGAGGCGCTGCTGGAGTTCCCCGGCTGCGCCGTTGTCATCTCCCACGACCGCTGGTTTCTGGATCGCATCGCCACCCATATTCTCGCATTCGAAGGCGATAGCCATGTGGAGTGGTTCAAGGGAAACTATGCCGATTACGAACAGGATCGGCGCCGCAGACTGGGCGAAAAAGCCACACAGCCAATCCGGATCAAATACAGAAAACTCAAGAAATAGTAGCCCGGCAATAAAATGGTTAATGTTGTTATCGGGTTAGCAGCACCAAAAACCGTAAACTATTTGTGACTATTCAGCATAGTATGAAACAAGCCGGTAACTGTTCAGATTGCCCCTGAAATTCGTCAGTTCAAGGCAAAAATTGGAGTTTACCGGTGTAAATGAACATTTTTCAACGCAGAAAAGGCGGATTTCAGGGGTGAGCTGAATAGTTACAACTATTTTCCCCCTAGCCAGTCTATGGGAATGGAAAACAATCTGCGAACGGGGTAACATCAATCGCCACTATTTTGTATGAAAATCAGGGGTAACCACTCGGTTTGCCCCTGACATCCGCCATTTCTGCGGCAAAACAGGGTTATTTACACTTGTAAACCTGCATTTTCCGCCTTGAACTGACGGATTCCGGGGGCAAACGCCGAAACCGGGTCGATACAATCAGGGAATCAACCAATCCGACAGCAAGCGGACTTATTGACAACATTTGATAAAAGGAACAAGCACATGAAATCCATTCCAGTAGTAGCAGGCCTCGGGCTGATAGTCGCGCTTTCCGGCTGCGCCACCGACGACCCCAACCGCCGCGCCAAAACAGGCGCCGCCGTGGGCGCTATTGCCGGTGCCGTACTGGGGCATCAGATTGATGGCGACAAAGGGCGTTTCGTTGGAGCCGCCGTGGGCGCCATGACCGGTGGCGCGGTAGGAAACTATATGGATAAGCAACAGCGCGAGCTGGAGGCGCAGTTGGCCGAGGAACAGCGAAACAATGAGATCGAGCTGGAACGCTTGAAGAACGACGTCCTCAAAGTCAATCTCAATAGCGAAGTCTCGTTCGATTTCAACAAAGCGGACATCAAGCCAGGATTCTATGGCACGCTGAACAAACTGGCCAGCGTCGTTGCCAAGTATGACAACACCGTTATCCACATTGTCGGCCATACCGACAGCAGCGGCAGCGATAGCTACAATCAACAACTCTCCGAACGCCGCGCCCTGTCCGTCAAGGATTACCTGGCCGCAAACGGTGTCTCCGTCAGCCGTATCCGCACCGAGGGCAGAGGAGAATCGGAGCCACGGGCCACCAATGCGACTCCGGAAGGCAGAGCGATGAACCGCCGGGTAGAGATCTATCTTAAGCCTGTCGTCGAAGGGCAGGAAAATGAGGCTTATCAGCCTCCGCAACAGTACTAGCCTCCCGTGTGGCCGTAAAAAAGATCCTGCGTATCGGCCACCCGCTGCTACTGGGGCAAAGCGCTCCGGTAACAGCGTTCGATGCAGCAGCACTGGACACGCTGGTGGATGACCTGCTCGACACCATGAAAAGCAGGGGTGGCGTGGGCATTTCAGCGCCCCAGATTGGAGTAAGCCGGCGCGTAATCGTTTTTGGCGCAGCAAACAGCCAACGTTATCCCGATATGCGCCCCATGCCGATAACCGTGCTGATAAACCCTGAAATCGAGCAGACAGACAACGAAATCGAATCTGACTGGGAAGGCTGCCTCAGTATCCCGGGAATGCGCGGTCTGGTACCACGTTACCGATATATCCGCTACCATGGCTTCGATCGGCGGGGAAAAGAGATAAAGCAGGAGGCGGAAGGATTTCACGCCCGCGTGATCCAGCACGAACTCGATCACCTTGACGGGATTCTCTACCCTCAACGCATTGAAAATATGTGTATGTTCGGGTTTGAGCAGGAGTTGAACGAATACTGGAGATAGATCGGATCGGTAGCTGGCTCCCAGGCAGCAACCAGATCAACCGCTGTCCTCCTTGGCCCGCCCAGACTTTGACAGACAGTTAACATTCACCGCTTTGGTTTCCTGTATCACCCTACCCCCTTCACGCGAAAGTCAAGCGCACCCCGCATTGTTGCTGACGCGTGCTTGGATAGAACTTCTTCTCGTGCCGCCCGGAAACCGAGGGCGCTATCACCTGTAGCCAGCTCAAAGAGATTCATCCCGCAGGGTTTCAGCTCCAGCAGAACCTCCCGCCAACCCAGGGTCGAATCCGGGTATGGACTTCAAAGGCCGGAAACTGCTTCTTCCCCACGGAGAGTCCGCACCGACAATGACTAAAGTCCAGAGCCCGCCCCCTGCTGACTTAAGCCCGCTGCGGATTCAATCACCCCGGATATAAACCCAGCGTTCTTTATCCAGTTATCTCTTGTGGTGTTTTTCAAGATAGTTGTCATCTTATCACCTCTTTTGAAAACTAAGCGGGTTGAGAATCGCGGGGATAATAGAATTCTCTCGATAGCTGTCACTGAAAACCGCGTTATGGTAACCTTTGCCAAGAATTTTGGTAAACTGGCAATCATCTACCAGCATCCCCACTACGGGATCATTGGACTTGTTCAGCACATGAATAGGCGAAATATTGCTTGACCATCCTGGAGAGATATGGGAGTGAGCTTCAATAGGAGCAATTATTACCGTCTGTAGTGACAGGTTACGAATGCAGCCACCAGAAGAGTTCAACCAAAAGGGTGGGTGAGTGTTGATGGACAGGACCTTCACCAAATCGCGCGGGTAATACCGTCATGTGGTGAACTCCATTCTGGATACGGCCTGAGGTAGCGACAGAAGTAGTATACTAATATCATTAACCCGACAACCAAACATATCCGGCTTCAACTGTTGTTTGTGTTTGCAGCAAGCTTCGATAACGCAGTCTGTGGGCACAAACACGGCAGTTTTTCCCAGAAAAACAATCAGTTGTAGATAACGGGCATGGAATGCCTCCGCGTTGCATCTCTTGGCAAGGGGGCATAACATTCCCTGCGAGCCACGCCTTGATGCGTGCCATGTTTGTCGTCCTGAAGTCGGATATATTTGGTTGCCGGATTAATAGTAAACTGGTGGATTGCAAGACCGAGCCCAATCTCCCGCTGAACATGATTTCGGCAATCACCCCGAGGGGCGAGCTGCATCCCAAGTTATCACCTTGACGGAGTACTAGCATCTGGCTGTCGGGGTTGAGCAGAAGATAGTTATGATTGTAGTCTCCGGATTCACCGCGCCCGAAAGGTTCAGAAATTTCTGAAAGAGTTAGGAAGAGGGGTCGCCCTGTTCTTCCTCCCGCTGGATTCACCGGAACTCAATCCTGTCGAACTGGTGTGGTCTCAGGTCAAGCAACGGGTGGGCAAACGATCGGTGAAGAGTCGCGATGAGTTGAAAGAGGTGAGCCTGTCGGCATTGCACCCATTGCAAAAGCTTCCGGAGAAGGTGAAAGGTTTCTTCATGACACCCACATGTCGTGATGCAATCAAGCTGGACTGAAGCTGAATCAGAGAGCCGAGTCGCCTCGCTTTGCTTTTGTATTCCTCAATAAAGCAAAGACAGTCCTGAGCGGTTTATTGGAGGAGATGTGGCATCAATCTTGAGTATTCGGTAACAATCTATGCGATCTATGACACTAATCCAGTACCTGTTGGCATTCCTGCTGGCATTTCCGGTCAAGGTTCTGGCCGTACCGGATGTGCGCAAGTATATTCCGTTGGAGATGGGACAGTTTGAGATCCCGGTTAGCGGGAGCGTTGCGTCTGCCAGCTTCAGGAATGCGGCGGAACGGCTTACAAATGAACTTTCTTCAACCGGACAGCCATGGACTGCTGTGGATACCAGCCAAATCAGTAAAGCAACAATTCAATTGTTGTCATTGGGAAGTGATCCCCGAATCCCCTACGGGGTTGATGATATACGCTACCGCGAATCCTATATCATCAAAGTAACGGAAACGGAAATTAAAATTTATGCCGGTGGAAAAGCCGGGGCGATGTATGCCGTTAACACCTTGATGAAACTAGTCAGAAACAAAAAGAAGCTTGATGCGGCTGTCATGGTTGATTATCCAGACTACCGATGGCGTGGGATTGTCATCAGACCAAGAAACACCCCCTGCAGAGATCCCCTAAAACTGTCTGACAAAGAAAAAGAGGCGTGGCTTGAATGCATGAAATCAGAAATTAGCGGCATGGCAAACATGAGACTGAATTTTCTGGGTCTGTTGTCCCCCATATTTAACAGAATGAGCGATGGTGATGTGGGTTTGCTGAAAAAACTTTTTGTGTATGCAAGGAAGAACAATCTCGAACCCGTACCGATCATAGATACAAAATTGTGGGGTGTTCCCCCGGAAAAATTGAATCTCGACGCGATAGAAGGAGTTTATCATGAAAAACAACCATTTAAAGTGCACAATGGCTACGTGGTGGCGGACAAAAAAATGAGCATGGGGGCGGTAAGATGGGAGGCTGGTCATCGCCATGGCAGGTCATGGAAAGATCAAAGCAAGCAGGGTGCGCGGTGGAGTGTCAAGCGAAACGGGAATAATGAAAATGGTTTCACCCGGTTTGCTATTAGTCTGTGTTGCCAGAACAAACCGTGGACCCAAAGCTTGCTATTAAAGGATCCTTTGGGTGGTGGGCGCATCAGAGTGCAGCCCAATAGCTACTATGAGCTAGGGATTCGGGTCAAGGCCGGCAGCAATGAAGGTGGTCGTTTATTCGTCGGAGTGAGTCAATATAATCGTTTTGGCCTGAGAATAGAAGATATGAATCGCTATCCGGTAAAATTGGTGGCTCGGCGTAGCGAATATATCAAACGATGGGTGCCGGTTTTTACTTCGGAAAATACACATTCACTACTAATCCGGCTGGCGCCCGGATTGACTCCTGGCCAGCGGGGCCGGTTGGAGCTGGAGGTGGGTGATATTGAGCTTCGGCCGATGAACGTGGAGTTGATCAATGTTCTCGACAACGAAGAAACGTCACCAACTATTGTATCGGAGGATGGTAAAACGACATTTGAAAGGGGTGTGGATTTTAGTATTGTC
This sequence comes from Gammaproteobacteria bacterium, assembly GCA_015491735.1. Lineage (GTDB taxonomy): Bacteria > Pseudomonadota > Gammaproteobacteria > Thiohalospirales > Thiohalospiraceae > DRMK01. Next base: position 11,331 of record WFVH01000070.1, on the reverse strand, counting down.
AGTTCACCCGTGAGAGAGTGGCGTAAATACGCGTTCGAGGATATCGTACGTTTGCGGATAAAAGTCAACCCTGAATCGAAATTGAAAGAGGGTGATAAGGTTAGAGTAAGCTATGACACCCTTCCTTTGGAGTATCGTGCAATACCAATGAGCAAGTATAGCGCTGTCAGCAAATACACCTATGGAGAATTCAGCCGGCTATTCCGCCAACTTGCCAGATTGGCGCCAAGATTTGTCATGACCTCCTTTACCGAACACTATGGTGGGCTAAACAGGGATAGCAGAAGCCGGCGGCTTGGGTTGTCCAACAGGAATCTGCTGATTGGTTATATAAACTCCCTGGAGCGTTTGTTACGTCATGATGGACCCATTAAAACACTTGGCGGGCATCAGTTTGAGGGTGCTGGCATGGATTCTGCCACTTTGTTAGTTTGGGATGATATGTTGAACCCGTGGCACAATGGAAAGGGTTTCCTGTATCAGACAGGCTTTGGGGGGCTGAAAGGCGCTACGGGCATATTGCCGGGTGGTGAAGCTGAGATGGCGTTGTCAAAAACAGTTTGGCTGGCATCCTGGTGGTATAAAGATGAAGATGAAAAAGGAGTAGTGAAAAACACCCCCCGGTTTTACGAAAAAAAAGGGTTTGATTATTTTGTCTCTTCTTGGCATCAAAAGGGTGGGATTGAAAATTGGTTGAAAGTGGCTGATCCGGAGAAAACACAGGGTTTTCTGGCGACAACCTGGGACGGCAAGACAGGCGGCGTAAAAATGGCCTCTTGCGCAGGATGGAATAGGAAAAACCATTCATCATGCCTGGTGCGCAAGTAACCGGAAAGACATGCTGAAAAACATCCTCTCTCTCCTTTTGGGATCGGCAGGCGCACAGCTTGTAGCGCTCCTTGCGGCACCGTTAATTACAAGAATATATCTTCCGGAAGAGTTTGGAATGATGGCCACAGTTTGGGCTGTTATCGGGTTGGGTGGCGTCGTATCATGTTTTGCTTACGAAAGAACGATAGTGCTAGAACATGACAAATCTAATGCGCAAAATCTGGCTGTTATGTGTTTTTATATGGTGCTGTTTTCTGCAGTATCGGTGTCATGCTTGATTTGTTTTTTTGAATTTTTTATTTATGACAAGTACTTTACCATTGATTATGTGGTGTTTTTTGTCTTTGTTGGTGTTCTGTTGTTTGGCATACAAAAGACTCTGGATTTCTCTGCAACGAGAGAGAAAAAGTTTTACCTGATCGCCATTTCAATTCTGTCTGGATCGGTAATTGGCGTTTTATGGAAGATAGTTGTTGGTATATGGTGGGGTGCGACAGCAGAGGTGTTGTTATTGGGAAATCTTTTGGGAGTAGCGGTGCCGGTCATCCTGTTATGGCTCTATGCGGGAAAAGGTTTGCAATGTAAAGGCAGGGTTGACTGGCCCAACAGGATCGGTTTGTTGCGCAGGTATTCCGATTTCCCCAAAAAACAGATGCCAAATGCCATGCTGAATGCCTTGCAACAGCAAGCACCGGTATTCCTTCTGGCCGCATATTTTAGCCCGGAGATAGTTGGTTTCTACGGATTGGCCACAATGGTGCTGCTACGACCGGTATCGGCGTTGTCAAATGCAGTGTCCCGTGTATATTTGCAGCGAATATCAAGATTAGCGCATGAAGAAGTGTATAATGATCTGGTCAGGGTTACGATTACGCTGGCGCTGCTTGCTGCTCCGGGGTGTGCCCTGCTGTTTGTCTTTGGTGAAGGTCTTTTTACATCGCTGTTTGGTGAAAAATGGGCGGATGCCGGATATATGGCATCCCTGCTGGCGCCTTGGGTGTTGATGGTTGTAGCTAAAGTGCCGACCACCCAGGTTCTGATAGTTAGACGTGATCTTAGGTATATCTTGGTATTCAATATCATATATCTGATTGTGCGAGTATCAGCGTTGGTGGTTTCTATCCATATTACACAAGATGTTTTCACAGCAATACTGGTGTTTTCGTTAGTCGGTTTTGTTGCAAACATTATTTATGTGCGTAGAGGAATAGTGGTAACAAAGTATGCATGACATTCTCTTTTTAATAAAAACATACATGTTGTACCGGGGGCTATTAAAGCTGGCCGGTGACGTGAGATGCGGGTAAGGGTGCAGTATGAAATTTCTTGTTTCATTTGGAGTTCCTGACAAAAATTTCAAGGATAAAGAAGAGGGGTTTCGTTATAGCGGAGCAGTTATACAGATTTTGGACTGGGATAGCAAAAAAGTTTTGCGGCAAATTGAATATGCAAGTCCAAAAGATAACCTGGGAGAGGGAATGAGCATGATGTTCAAAGGGGCTCATGTCTCGGGTGACCAGATGCACGTGGTGACAAATACGGAGGTGCTCAACTATGGTCTGAATGAGTTTCAGCTTGTTGACGTTATGACACACCCTTCTTTTAATGACTTGCATGCTGTTCTGTCAGATTCGGGCGGCATCTATGTATGCAATACCGGCCTAGAAATTGTGCAAAAATTCACAAGCTCAGGTAAACTCTGTGAAGAATGGAATATTGCTGATTCCCCCACATGGCGGCGTTTCGACAGGAACACTGATTACCGGAAGGTTGCCTCAACCAAGCCCCATGATGTGCATATAAACCATCTTTTCGAGATGGATGGCGAAATATGGGTAACTCTGGGAAGCAGGAGAATGGCCCGGTCATTGACCAATGCAGAGCGTGTAGTCGATATGGACGCACACTTTGGCAGTGATGAAAAGGTATTGTGCCATGATGGTGTAGTAAGGGACGGGTACATATATTTTACTTCGGTCAACGGAACTGTTCTGGTTGTTGACCGGAACTCGCTGAAAGTAGAGGATCGTATTGATTTTTCTTCAGAGAAAAGAGTTGGGTGGACAAGGGGAGTCGAGGTTGTAGGACAGAAGGCGTATATAGGTGTAACAAAAATACGACATTCAAAATACAGGGAGTATACCCGGTGGATGCTTACAGGGCGACCAGTTTCCATGCCCTCTTCAATTTTGGAAGTGGATCTTGGTTCGCGCAGCATTACTGATGTATATGAGATGAAGGGCTTCCGGGGTTGCGCCATCTACTCAATTGTATGCATTGGATAGACAGGATGGACAGTAACATGAATTGTTGGGATGTATCGTTATAGCGGCTGGATATTCATAGCGCTGTTGTGCTACATCCCCGTCGTTGGCAGTTTTATTCCGTCAACCAATTTTGGCGCCGGTATCCCCGATCTGGATCCGTTGAGGGCACTGGCGTACCTGTTGGTATTGGTGTTTGCCATCGAACATTCAATGGCGGGTCAACCCACTTCCATGCACCGTTGGATCGGGATTGTTTGCATCTATACACTGGTAGTTGTTGCTTCACCGCTTTGGTCACCTGCCTATTCTTATAATTCAGTGCTAATACAGGAGCTGTTTAACAATGTTGTTCTACCCGTGTGTGTCGCGTCCATAGCACTTGTGCTTTTCAAATACAAGCAGACGGTCAGGAGATACTGTTTTCATCTTGCCGTTGCATCGATTGTTCTCTCCGTTATCGCGATTGTTCAGTTCATACAGGGGAGTTCGGTTATACATGGTCAGGCCCGGAGCATGGCGACCTTTAACAACCCAAACCTGTTGGCTGTATACCTTGTTCTGTCTCTGGCAGTGATGTTATATGCGGTCGATGCCGGTAAAATTGGTAAAAAGCTGGGTTATCTTGCACAGACACTGCTGGTGCTGGCCGTTTTTACGACGCTATCAAGAAAGGGGCTGGGGACGATGGTTATTGCGTTTGCCTTTTATTACTGGACTATAAACAAAAAACGTAATTTGACGATAATCGCGATCCTGATGCTGTCGATTGCGGTGGTTGCAGCCGGGGTTTCCCAGTTTTCCTCCAGATTTTCTAGCGACGAAGTCGAGCGCCAATTTCAGGGGAAGGCCGCTATGGCAATCGCCGGAGTTGAGATGTTTCTTGATAACCCTGTCATCGGGTTGGGATACAAGGGATATTACGAAAACTTCGGGAACTATATGCCGAACTTGTGGAGGGATAAGTATGATGCGCACAATGAGTATGTAACAGCCATGGCCAATTATGGCATCGTTGGCTTTATCCCCTTCCTGGCAGTCTTTTTGTACCCCCTGGCATGGGGTTGGAGACGTATGCGCCGCTTGCCGCGCCCCTATATCCGGGAGGAGAGGTTGAGAATCCTGGTTGGCTTGATTTCGCTGATTACTTTCATGATCAGCCAGTTCTATGCGGGACATCTTTTTTATCAGAATGTCGTGGTGTTCCTGTTATATGCCAATGTGGCATTGATGCTGTCTACGTCATTTCGCAAGAATTCAGCATCGGGATTGTCAGGGAAAGTGGGCAGATGAATAATTGCAGCAACGTGTTGATTCACTCAGTCGCGGCCAACCGGTATCCGGAAAGGTTGAGGCGATACAAAAGGATACTTGAATATAATGGCATTCCATATCAGCCTGTGGATATCAGTGAGCAGTTTTTCTGGGAGCATGTGAAGGGAGCCCGTGCTTACTTGCATCACTATGTCCATCGGGAGACTGAAAAACAGGTGGCGGAAGCGGTGTTGCCTGTGGTCGAGAATGTCTATGGAGTACCGGTGTTCCCTGACTACCCTACCCGCTGGCATTATGATGATAAAATACGGCAGTTCTATTTGCTGAAGGGGAAAGGGTATCCATTTATCGATAGCTGGATTTTTTGGGACAAAGAGTCGTCGATGAAGTGGATAAGAAACGCTGAGTTGCCCGTGGTATTCAAGCTGAAAGCAGGCGCCGGGTCAACAAATGTCGTTCTGGTGCATACCCGGCAACAGGCCATTCGCCTGATAGACAGGATGTTTGGTTCTGCGGGAGTGGAGTCAGAATATATACCTGATTCTGGAAGTCTTTCCCGGCTCCGAAACCGCGCAGGTTTATATAAGCTTCGGCAGTGGATTGCTTGTCACCGGGGTAATATCCACTACCAGGACATCCGGCCGTATTGGCAGCGCCAGAGAGACTATGTCATCTTCCAGCGGTTTCTTCCCGGAAATAAATTTGATACTCGTGTCTCAGTAATCGGTAACAGGGCATTTGCCTTTAGAAGGTGGAATAGAAGCGGTGATTTTCGTGCCTCCGGAAGTGGCCAGGTTGATTATGATCGAAAGGGTATCGATTTGCGCTGTATCTCACTGGCTTTTGAAATCTCTGACAGTTTTGGGTTTCAGTCAATGGCTTATGATTTTTTGTTTGATTCTGACGGTAGCCCTTATATTGGGGAGATTAGTTATACATATGTTGATGAATTGGTATATGGTTGCCCGGGATTCTATGATAGAAAGCTGAGCTGGCATGAGGGACATTACTGGCCACAGTTCTGTATCCTGCAAGATTTGTTAGGGGAGCCGGAACTACGGCAGCCCGGCAACGCTATTATGGTGGGTACCTAGCCGCCAAGATTCCGCGCAGATAAATACCAATAGAATTATGGAGTTGTTCCACTGTTGAAAGTCTGTTTTGTTTCTCTGGGGTTGTATCCCTGTTTGACGGGTGACTACTCGAGTGGTCAGATTGGGGGTGCCGAAATACAACAGGCCCAGATCGCAAAGGCTCTGGTGCGGCGGGGCGTTGATGTTTCAGTTATTACCGAGGATTACGGGCAAACAAATGGGGAAAGGTGTAAAGGAGTCATCATATACAAGAGCTATCGGCCCGGGAGCGGATTGCCGTTTATTCGTTTTTTTTATCCAAAAATAACTTCAATCTACCGTGCCCTGGCTGAGGCAAAGGCAGATATCTATTATGTCCGGACAGCATCCTTTCTCACAGCAGTGGTGTCCTTTTACTGCAACAGGCATGGCAAGCGCTGGGTATATGCCGGGGCACATGACACAGATTTTATCCCGGGAAAGGAGCTGGTACCAAACTTTCGGGATCGGTGGCTTTATCAGTACGGACTCAATCAGGCAGACAAAATCATTGTTCAGTCGGACAAACAAAAATCTCTTGTTGATAGATGCTATCAACAAGGCAGTGTATTGGTCCGGAATTTTCTTGATGTTGAGCCACGCGAACGCAAACTTCCCGGTAATCCAGTTGTGCTGTGGGTATCAACGATGCGTCGCTGGAAACGTCCGGAGTTGTTTCTCGAGATGGCCGGACGGCTTCCTGAATACAGGTTTACCATGGTCGGTGGACCAGATTTGCTAGACAGTGATTATTATCTTGATATGAAGCGGAAAGCAGAAACCATGGCCAATGTGGATTTTCTCGGGTTTCAACCGCCCTCTGCAACAGAGAAGTTGTTTGACGGGGCATCTGTATTTGTCAATACTTCTGAGCATGAGGGTTTCCCAAATACCTTTCTGCAGGCGTGGCTTAGGGGATTGCCCGTGGTTACTTTTTTTGACCCGGACAATGTTGTTACAAGACATGGGCTGGGCAGAAAAATCGACTCGGTTAATGATGCCGTGTCAGTGATCCCTGAGCTTGTTCCGGAAGATACCGGTCGGTCGCAGCGGATTAGAAGATATTTTTCCAGCCATCATTCGGCGGGCATAATAAACCGGTATATTGAACTCTTTGAGGGGCTGTTATGATTGAGGGACCTCAGCTATCTTCGGTTGCCTCAAGTAGTGATGAACACAGGCGGATTAACTGTTTGTTTATCGTGCCGAGTCTCAAACGGGCGGGGGCGGAGAGCCAGCTGGTAGACCTAGTCAATCGGCTGGACAGCGAGCGTTTCTCAAAAACAATTGTGGTACTGGAAGACAATCTGGATCAGATAGACAAGGTTGAAAAGGACTCGGTCGAGGTGGTCTGCATACCAAAGAGATCCCGGATTGATTTTGGGCAGGTGCGGAAAATAGCAAAGCTAATCGATAATCTGGCTATCGATATCATTCATGCGACCATCCAGTACAGCGTGTTGATTGCATGGCTAGCCATGTTGAGGGTGAGGCGCAGGCCAAAACTTGTTTCTGCAATACATACCACACAAAATGTGGGCGGCAAGGAGGAGTTTTTTGATCGCTATGTTTACCGTCCGTTGTTACGTCGTTGTGACCATATTATCTTTGTCTGTACACACCAACGGGCATACTGGATTTCCAGATATCCAGAGTTAAGTGATAATAGTTCAGTCATATATAATGGTATCGATCCCCAACTATATAGGAAAGAAGACTTCAGACAACAAGGGGACAGATTATTGAAGTCGCTCAACATGCCCGCTGAACGATTTGTGATAGCGTCTATAGCTGGATTCCGCCGGGAAAAAGGGCACGCTATTCTTATTAAGGCATTCAGCGGGTTGCCGGTGCGGGCTCATCTCCTGTTAGCGGGTGATGGAATAATGCGGAAGAAAATGGAGGAATTGGCGCTGGAATTGGGGATAAGGGACAGGGTTCATTTTCTTGGGAGTGTACCCGATGTGCGCCCAATATTATCAGTATCTGATGTTATGGTCCTGGCGTCTACCGCAGTAGAGACCTTTTCAATGGCGATGCTTGAGGCCATGTCCATGAAAGTCCCTGTTATTGCATCAAATATTGGTGGGCTTTGTGAAGCCGTAGAGGAGGGTGTAACAGGGTATTTAGTTCCTCCCGGAAATAGCGGAATTTTGCTGGATGCAATTAGGACATGTATGGGTACAAGTGATTTATCAGTGATTCAGAATAGATGCAGAGAGGTTGTGCTTGAGAGATTCACTTCGGACGACATGGTATCAGCCACTGAAGTTTGCTTGCTAAGTATGGTTGGCAGGAAATGACATGAAAATAAAAAGGGAATTGCTGGCGTTTGTTCATATAGAGAAAAGCGCGGGTACCTCAATTATACATCTTCTTAGGCATAATTATTTTCCACGATATCTGGATGTTAGGCCGTTAGGGCACAACGAGCGCGTGTTTAAGGGGGAGGATTTTCTGCGCTATACAAACATTGCCCCTTGGGTAAAAGTTATAGGGGGACATTCTGTCGTTCCATGGAGCGACCTTGAATCCGTTGCCAATGTACGCTATATCACATTGCTCAGAAATCCAGTGAACCGTTATGTTTCGCAATACAGATACTGGAGCAGTCAGTTGGGAAAAGCCATATCAATAGATGAATATCTCTCCAGAAAGGAGGTATGTAATATTCAGTTGAAAAAAATTGCTGGCGAGGAGAACGTGGATAAGGCAATTGATATAATCTCGGAGAAGTTCCTGTGTATTGGGGTGGTTGAGCTATTCGACTGGTTTCTTGTCGAGTTACAAGCATCGAAAGCATCTCAGGGGTTTCGCGGATTGCATATTGAGCAAAATATTAACAAAAAACATCCAATTCCAGCAGATCATCTTATTGAAAAGTACGCTGATGACATGATGGAAAATAATCGGTTGGATATCGAACTATACAATTATGTATTAAAAAGTATAGAGGGCCGCATATCCCGGTATTCAGAGGATGAACAAAATATCCCAAAGATGAAGTGGTCGCTACAGTTGTTTGCAGACTATTTATATCGCAAAACGTATATTGAGCCTGTTACCGGAAGGATAAGAGCTAAAAATGGGTTAGGGAAAGAGGGATCTTATTGAGGGGAAAGTGCCTACGGCATCTCGAGAGTGTTCAACGTTTATGAAGGGTGGCTTTGATCTGTTTTGTGGAGATTTCGAAAGATAAATGACCGGGTCAGCCTGCCCATAGAACCTGACTTTGACAAGCTTATGCCCGTATAGGTAGAAACCAATATGAACGAGCTGAACAAGTGCCCCCAAAAATGCCTGAGGGTGTTCAAAATCTCCAATCATGTATTTTTCAGACTCGGCCTACCCATTGCACCAGCCAGTTGAATCCGCAGAATATTTGGACATGCAAAATATAAAGGTAGGTGTTGTCTATCCCACTGATCCAGCAGGAAGTGTCATTGGTGGAGTCGACAGTTTCATTCGTGGGTTGATTAAATATGCACCAAAGGATATCAAATATGTTCTTTATGGAGCAACGATGGATGTTGGAGCCAGACCCCTCCATCGTTGGACTGAGTGCCAGCTGGGCGACAGGAGCTGTGAGTTTTTTCCTGTAATGCGCATGGATGAAACAGGAAGGCAGCCTCGGGTACCAGCCACACTAAGTTACGAGTTGTCGGCCCTGTTGCACCCACTGGATCTGAAACGCTGCGATATTCTTGAGTCGCACCGTATTGAACATTTACTCATTAGGGGGGGTAATAAACCTGTTAACTTGTTTCTGCATCAGAATATGGCAGTTATCAGACAGGATGCAGCCGATATACGGTGGCGATATTTTCCTGGTTTTTATAAAAGGCTGGAGAAACGGGTTCTAAAAAAGGCTTCCAGCGTTTACTGCGTACGAGAGGAGGCAGTAACCCGTTATAAAACAGAAAATCCGTCCCTTAGTGATAAATTCAAGTTCCAGAGCACCTGGATGGATCCGGAAATCTTTTATCCTGTGGAGGAGTTTGAACGAATCGCACTACGAGAACGTTTGGGTGGGGAACTGGGGATTCCCGCAGATAAAAAATGGCTGGTTGCGGTTGGTCGGCTTGATTACCAAAAGGCTCCATTATTGATGGTCAGGGCTTTGGCAAAAGCAATATCAAGTCGTCCAGACGTTCATTTGATATGGATAGGCGAAGGGGTATTGAGGGATAATATGTTGAAAGAGATAAGCGCATCCGGGCTGGTGGATAATGTCACACTTGCAGGCTTGCTAGATCCTGAACAGGTTGCTGACATTAACCGGGCCGCGGATATCTTCGTTATGTCATCAGCCTATGAGGGTATGCCCATTGCGTTAATCGAGGCGATGGCCTGTGGGTTGCCCGTGGTTACCACGGATGTCGGAGAAGTGAGAAGGTTGGTAAGTTCTGGTATCAATGGAGAGATATGTCCGGCGGATGACGCCGGGGAGCTAGCGTTGGCCCTCATAAGATGTATTGATTCCTGCCAGCAGTACAGAGGGGGGGCAAGTATTGAAACAGCCAGCAGATATACTCCGAAGTGTGTACTTGGGCCTGTTTACGCCAACTATAGAAGGCTGGTGAGTCAAGAGAAAGCGAGTGACCGGTGATTTCCAGTAAGTATCGTTGTATCTATATTCACATCCCTAAGACAGCGGGCACGAGTATCGAAACGAGCTTTGGGGCTTATGGGGCACATCGGAAACGGGGGGCTCAGGATCATAGATCAATACGAAATCTCCAGGAAGCCATCTGGCCGCCAGCCAGGCAGGCGGGTCATTTGAAGCACTGGCCAAGATACTTTAATCAACGCATTAAGGGCCGCATGCATGGTTTTGATTTTGTCACTCTTGAACAAATGGATACCTACTTCAAGTTTGCCTTCGTGCGTAATCCTTGGGACCGGGTCTACTCCTGGTACAGGAATGTGATGCGTGACAAACTGCACCAGCAGGAATTATCTATAGGTGGTGATAGTAGCTTTCAGGAATTTGTACGAAATTGTCTTGACACGTGGGCGTTGCGACCACAATTGTCCTGGATAACGGACGAGACGGGAGAAGTAGCGATAGACTATGTAGGAAAATTTGAAACCCTTGAAGATGATTACCGTTTTATATGCAAAAGGCTTGGTAAACCGGTTAAAAAGCTTCCCATGACGCTTCATTATGGGGCGGCTCCCTATCAGGAAGTTTACGACAAATATACTAAAGCATTGGTTGCAGAAAAATATGCGGAAGAAATTGAACGTTTCGAATATGTATTTTAGTAAACAACCATCAAATCGGTAGTGTTCATAATTAAAACTTGGTAAACCACCGCCTCTGGCGGTGGTTTACCAAGTTTTAATTACTTTGACCCCTTTGATCTATTCCTTGAGCTTGTCCAGATAGACCGGGTACTCCTCTTCCGTGAAGAAACAGGCTTGGCGATTGTTGCCGCGCTGGATGATGTGTTGCGGAATGCCGGGCAGGCTCAGGCGGGGTAGTCGTGCCACGGTTGTTTACCTTCGATTGACCTTTTTCCCTATCCTAACGCAGCAGAAGGGAGGAAATCAATTACTAGCCTTGTCCAATATGAAATGAGTCTGGAGCGGGCTGAAGCGGCAGAGCATTCCGTTCATGATGGAGGGATGAAAACCATCATGAAACTCGAAGACCTCAAGACCATTGATCAACTTAAAGATTTCCTGTCAGGCACCCGACGTTTGTCAAGATACCTGTCCATTTTTCTACGCTGCTTCGTCTTTAATTTCAGTCTCCTCGGAGACATCATTTTCCGGGTTCAGCCACACGTCGCCAACCGGTTCCCAGTTTCGCGTTCCTCGACTCCATCGCTCTGGGTTTCGTT
>WFVH01000069.1 GCA_015491735.1 Gammaproteobacteria bacterium | reverse complement strand
ACTATTCAGCATAGTATGAAACAAGCCGGTAACTGTTCAGATTGCCCCTGAAATTCGTCAGTTCAAGGCGAAAAATGGGAGTTTACGCGTGTAAATGACCATTTTTCAACGCAGAAATGGCGGATTTCAGGGGTGAGCTGAATAGTTACGTTTTTTCAACGAAGGGATTCCGTGTATACGCCCGCGGCTGAGGCCTGTATATTCGGTGGCCGGGTTGACTATTGAGCTGATTTCGTAATCCAGGCTTTGCAGCCGGTGGAGCTGCCATGCAATATTTCTTGATTCTGTTTGTCTCTGTTGCGGTGAGCATTGTCGTTATTCCCCTGATGATGCGTCTGGCCCCCCGCTTGGGAATGATTGACTATCCGGATGGGCGGCGTATTCATGTTACCCCCACACCCCGCGTGGGTGGGTGGGGCATCGTATTTGGGATGCTGGTGACGGTTTTGCTCTGGCTTCCTTTGTCACCCATGGTTGTATGCTATCTTTTTGGATCGATTGTTCTGCTTCTGTTCGGTTCTCTCGATGATCGTTTTCATTTACCCCCCAAACTGAAATTTGCCGGTCAGCTGTTGGCAATCATCCCGCTGGCTGTGTGGGGAGGGATGGAGATTACAACCGTTCCGCTGCTGGGCGATGCGTATCCACTGCCAACCTATCTCTCGATCCCATTTGCTGTTTTTGCCGTGGTTGGCATGACGAATGCGTTGAATACATCGGATGGCCTGGATGGGCTTGCGGGAGGGGAGGCGCTGCTTTCTCTGGGCGCCATCGCGTTGCTCTCCTATCTGGATGGAGGGAAAGAGGTCGCCATGATTGCTGTTGCCGTGGTTGGCGGTATTCTGGGGTTTCTTCGTTACAACACCCATCCTGCCAATGTGTTCATGGGCGACAGTGGAAGCCAGTTTATCGGTTTTACCATGGGGTTTCTGGTGATCATGTTGACCCAAAATGCCGATACCTCGATTCATCCGGCTGTCGTATTGCTGCTACTGGGGTTGCCAATCGCCGATTTACTGGTGGTGATGCTCAAGCGAAGACGCCGGGGGGCAAGTATGTTTGAGCCATCCAAGGAGCATTTTCACCATCTTATCCTGGATTTGGGGTTTTCTCAGCGGGCTTCAGTGGGAATCATGTATCTGTTGCAGACGCTGTTTGTGTTCATGGGGGGAATGCTTGCCTATACAAACGATATCGTTATCTTGATTGTTTATGTCCTTTTGTGTGTCGGTTTGGTGATGGGCTTGCGCAGAGTCTACGTTTCTGGCTGGAGATACCCAGGGGGGGCGGAGCAGGGAAGGATCGTGGAACGTCCGGTCACGGTGCGTCGGGCAACGGAAGCGGTATACAGCAGACCGGGGGTGCTGGTCTGGCTGCCTCGCAGAATGATCGAGTTCGGTGTTCCGGTGTATCTCGTGGTTGCAAGCCTGGCTTTCGAGGTCGTGCCAAAAGATGTCGGGATACTGGCAGCATTAGTATTTGTCGCCATGCTGCTGGAGTTGATCTTTCATGATGTTTCGCACTCGATATTTCATCGGGCATTCGTCTATATTGTCGCCACGACGGTTGTTTATCTTCAGGTAACCTATCCACCGGTGCATGGCGCCTGGGCGCGGGTTGCCGATATCGGTTTTTTCGTGGTGTTGGTAATCGGCCTCGTTACTGCGATGATCTATTCGCCACGCCGCAGAAAGATAGAGTTTTTTACGACGACCATGGATTATCTGTTGGTGTTTGCCGGAATATCGCTGCTTATCCTGTCCCAGACGCCGATGGGAGGCTACGCGAATATTGCGCTGCTGTTTTATCTGGGAATACTGTTCTATGGCTGTGAATTTATCAATATAGAAAAACGCGACCGCTGGAATGAGCTTGCAATAGGTTCCTTGGCCAGCGCAGCGATTTTGGGAATCAAGGGGCTTTTCATCGCCGCTTCCTGACCGGCTGCATCCCAAGTTATCACCTTGAAAGAGTACTAGGGGGCGAGTACTATCGACTCGACTCTGTTTGCCGCAACTATAATGACTCCCTTGCAGCGGCCGTTGCCGTCGTCACTGTATTCGAACTGGTAGGTTCGCCGCATGGACAGCCGTCTCTGCGTCATCAACCTGGCAACCAGGTGTATCGGCCTCAAAATGACGAGCATGCCACGTATCAAGGCGCGGTTTTCCGGGAGGGGTTTATCCCCTTGCCAATAGCTGCAACGCAGAGACGTGGCATGCTTGTTGTCCCTGGCTCGTATTTGCCAGTGGACAAGCGCCACAGAGCCATCCAGAAACTGGAGGTTCTGTTTCATGCAGGTGGCTTTTGCGCTGTCGTTGGCCATTTCGCGGGCACGCAGGGCATTGAGCCAGAAAGCAACAAGAAGGACGGTTCCGAACAATATGGGGAGAAGTGTTTTGCTCATCATTGCGAAAAAACCGCAGATCCAAGGGCAGGCAGCTATTGTTGTTGGCCCGGATAGGGGAGGTGTTCTGGCAGGGCCTCCAATCTGTTCCGGAGCAGGGTGCGGCTTGGAGCCAGTGATTTTGCAAGGGCTGAAATAGAACGCTGGCGCAGGCCTGTGGCGCCCCGGCTATTGGTCAAAAATGGATGTAACTGTTCAGCTACTTCCTGCAGTCCACCATGTTCGTGTTGAGAAATGGTCATTTACATTTGTAAACTCACATTTTTTGTCTTGAGCTTGATGGATTTCGTGAGGGCATTTGAGCTGTTACCTTCACATTCTATTCTGCAGCTTGCTGAGTAGTTATCCCGTTAGACGATATTCAGCCCGAACGCATCAGAGCCACAGTCTTTGTGAGCGAGGTTTGCCGCACGTAACATCGCCACGGCGGCACTTCGCTGCCTTGTTGTGAACCGACTCGTTCGGGCTGAATATCGATCGTGCCGGGTTAATAATACAACTGGGGCAACCAGGCAACAGCCGGATCAGCTATCGGCTGCTGTCTGGTCGAACAACTACTCCTGTCCCTTTTTCTGCCCCTCATCTTTCTTCTGGATTTCGAGAAGTTCGATATTGAAAACAAGCGTTTCACCCGGGCCGATATCTCCGCCCGCACCTCGTGAACCATAGGCAAGCTTGGCTGGTACATAGATCTCCCAGTTGGCGCCCTCTTTCATCAGTTGCAACGCCTCTTGCCACCCCTGGATGACTCCGCTGAGCGGGAAAGTCGCCGGTTGTCCCCGATCATAGGAGCTATCAAACTGCTTCCCGTTAATCAGGGTTCCCTTGTAGTTGACTGTAACGGTGTCGTCCGCTTTCGGCTGGTCGCCACTGCCCGCTTTCAAGATCTTGTACTGGAGTCCGCTGGGCAGTTCCACAACCCCCTCTTTCTTTTTGTTTGCAGCCAGAAACTCCTGTCCCGCCTTTTCATTTTGCTCGAGCAATGCTTTCTGCTCCTTCACTTTTTTCTCCTGGACGGCCTTCATGGTGGCCTGCATCTCCTCCTTGGTCAGCTTGGGCTCCACGCCATTCAGGGCGTCTTGCACCGCTTCCGCGAGCAGTGACGGATCGATATCTGCACCTTCCCGTTTCAAGTTGAAACCAACCTGATAACCGATGATGTAACTGAGTTTCTGTTTTTCGGTTTTAAGTTCCGTCGCTGATGCACAGAAAGGGATGGCAGTCAGCACGGCCAAAGAGAGAACGGGTAGTATTTTTGGTTTCACGTTGATTTCCTTATAGGTTTGATGGAATGTTCCGGTACATAGACAGAATTGCCCACGGGTGGTTCAATCACACTTTCTGGCGGTGATTGATTTTGCGCCGTTTTTTCACGGCGGCTGCCAATTGGTGGATCAGTTTCCTGCTGTCACTCCAGCCCAGGCAGGCATCGGTAATGCTTTGACCAAAGGTTAGCGGTTGCCCCGGTTTGACATCCTGTCGTCCGGCAACCAAATGGCTCTCAATCATGACGCCGATAATATGCCTGCTCCCCAGCGCGAGCTGATTGGCGATATCACTCCCGACCAGCATCTGGCGTTCATGCTGCTTCAGACTGTTGGCATGGCTGCAGTCGATCATCAGCCGGGGGGGAAGGCCCGCTCTCTTCAGCTGCTCTACGGCGCGCTGGGTACTGGCTTGATTATAATTGGGGCCGCTTGTTCCACCACGCAGGATAATATGGCAATCCTCGTTGCCGGTAGTCGAGAAGATCGCTGACTGTCCGGCTTTGGTCACCGACAGGAAGTGGTGCGGATGAGAGGCCGAGCCTATTGCGTCAATGGCGACGCGCAGACTGCCGTCGGTGCTGTTTTTGAATCCGACGGGGCAGGAGAGGCCGGAGGCAAGTTCACGGTGAACCTGGCTCTCTGTGGTGCGCGCTCCGATGGCGCCCCAGCTAACGACATCGGCAACATACTGGGGGCTGATCAGATCGAGAAACTCGGTGCCGGTGGGGACACCCATGTCGACCAGGTCCGTCAGTAGCTGACGTGCCAGATGAAGCCCCTTGTTGATCTGAAAGCTGCCATCCAGATTGGGATCATTGATAAGTCCCTTCCAGCCAACGGTTGTACGTGGTTTTTCAAAGTAGACGCGCATCACCAGGCATATTTCGTTCTGCACATCGGTTATCAGCTCCTTCAGGCGGCTTGCGTACTCGACGGCCGCCTTGGTGTCATGGATGGAGCAGGGACCCATGACGACCAGCAGCCGGTCGTCCTCGCCGGTCAGGATATGGTGAATCTGCTGGCGCGTGGTGGCCACCGTTCTTGAGCCGGCATCGGACAGTGGCAGCTTCTCATGAAGCTGAACGGGCGGGAATACCTCTTTGATATCCGCGATGCGCAGGTCGTCGGTTTGATAACGCATAGATTCCAGGCAACCAAGTAGATGATCCAATAGACCAGTATAACCGTTAACGAGCCATTGAAAAAGTCTCGGGATGGATAACGGAGTCTGGTAATACCGGCAATGGGTATCCTGAGTGGGTATCGCCAGAGCCATCCGGGGTGGTAGCCTGGTGATGCATCGGATCGGCCGTGGGAAAGGGGGCTGTTGTCTTGATCGATATCAAGGTGCTTCGGAGAGATAAATTGGTACATTCTTTGACAGGCAGTGCTGGCCGGAGAGTGGAAACAGGTGCGCAGATCCAGATTATTCAGATATCTGATGTTCGTTGTGCTGCTGGTGGTGGGAGCGGGTGCGGGGGCGGCCCCTGATCCACAGCGGCAAAAGGAGCTTAACCATTTGCTCGAGCACGATTGTGGCTCGTGTCACGGGATGCGGCTGGAAGGGGGGCTTGGGCCGTCACTCAAGCCAGAGAGACTTCGTCATTATAGTGTCGAGCAACTGGTGGTGACCATTCTGCATGGTCGGCCGGGTACGCCAATGCCTCCGTGGCGGCCTTTTCTGTCAGAGCAGGATGCGCGCTGGCTGGCCGTCCTTTTGAAAGAGGGGGGTTCTCTTTGAAGCGGTTTGCCACGTTCTCTTTTGTTCTTTTTCTGTTGACCGGCCCGGTTCAGGCCGGGGAGTGTCTGGTTCGCGGTACCGGTGATCTGGGCATCGTCGTTGAGCGGGTGGCTGGCAGTCTGGTTGTAGTGGACACCACGAAGCGTTCAGTGCTATTCCGGATCAAGGGATTGGGCGATCTGTCGCATGCCTCAGCGGTTTACTCGAGGGATGCCAGGTATGCCTACATCTTCGGCCGGGATGGCGGACTCTCCAAGGTGGATCTGCTCTGCGGTACCGTGGTGAAACGTATCGTACAGGGGGGGAACAGTATCGGTGGGGCGATTTCTCAGGATGGCAGGCTTGTCGCCGTGTCCAATTATGAACCGGGCGGGGTCAAGGTTTTTTCAGCAGGCAGTCTCGAACTGGTTGCTGATATTCCGGCTACCCGCATAAGCGGGGAAAGGGGTTCAAAAACGGTCGGCCTGGTGGATGCGCCAGGGCAGCTTTTCGTGTTCAGCCTCTTTGATAGCGGCGAGATATGGGCCGCTGACTTGAGCAAACCCCGCTTTCCCGTGATCCGGCGCTTCAAGGATGTTGGCCGGCAGCCCTATGACGCCCTGATATCGCCGGATGGCCGTTACTATATCGCTGGATTGTTTGGTGAGGACGGGCTGGTATTGCTGGATCTCTGGCATATGGAACAGGGGCCTCAACGTATTCTGGACCATTATGGAAAGGGCGAGCGGAAATTGCCGGTCTACAAAATGCCTCATCTGGAAGGGTGGGCCATTGCCGGTGAGCGGGCGTTTTTACCCGCCATCGGACACCACGAGGTGCTGGTAGTCAACAGCAGCGACTGGAAGGAGGTGGGCCGTATTCCCGTGCATGGCCAGCCGGTATTTGTAATCGCCCGGCCGGATGGTCGTCAGGTGTGGGTGAATTTTGCCTTTCCGGATAACGATACCATTCAGATCATCGATACAGAGAGTCTGAAAATCATCAAAACGTTCAAGCCTGGCAAGGGCGCCTTGCACATGGAGTTCTCCCCCCGTGGAGAGGAGGTGTGGATTTCCGTTCGCGATCAGGACCGGGTGAAAATCTATGACACCCGTTCCCTGGAGCCGGTTGCTTCACTACCGGTGGACAAGCCCAGCGGGATATTCTTTGCCGCCCGTGCGCATAAAACGGGGTTGTAGTATGGCCGTTGAATCGCAAATTGCCGAACGGTTGTCCCCGCTGACTGAAACGGCAGAGCAGGGTGCGGTGGTGGAACTGACGGCGCTGGAAAAGCGCTTGCTGGATGAGTTTCAACATGACTTTCCCCTGTCGCCTGCACCCTTCGCAGAGATGGCGCGGCGCCTGGGTACCAGTGAAGAGCGGGTTTTGTATTTTCTTGAAACCCTGCAGGAGCGAGGGTTGGTCAGCCGGGTTGGCCCCGTGTTCAAACCCCGGCGGATTGGGAGCAGTACCTTGGCGGCAATGAGCGTTTCGGCAGCGCAAATGGATAAAGTGGCCGCCTACGTCAACGGGTACGATGAGGTTAATCATAACTATGAGCGTGACAACCGGCTGAATTTGTGGTTTGTGGTAACAGCACCCGATCAGGAGCGGTTGGAGCAGGTGCTGACCGAGATTGAAGCCTACTCCGGAGTGCCGGTCATCCGTTTGCCGCTGGTTAAAGCGTTCCATATTGATCTGGGTTTTCCGTTATGGTGCTGACCGAAAAGGATTACCGGTTGATTGCATCCATTCAGGACGGCCTGCCGCTGGTAAGCCACCCTTATGCGGAGATTGGCAGGTGGCTCGGGATGGGTGAGAACGAAGTTATTTGCCGTATCGCTGAAATGCAGAAAAGAGGGATCATCAAACGTATGGGAGTGGTGGTGCGACATCGGGAGCTGGGGTATACCGCCAATGCAATGGTGGTGTGGGATGTCCCGGATGAAAAGGTGGATGAAGCGGGTTCTTTCCTGGCTGCCCAACGCTGTATCACCCTCTGTTACCAACGGCGCAGATCTCCTCCTGAGTGGCCGTATAACCTCTTCTGCATGATTCACGGGCTGAGCCGGCGTACTGTGCTGGCATCGATTGGTCAGATGCTTGCCGCGCCGGAACTGGACGATATTCCGTATCAGGTTCTGTTCAGCAGTCGCCGTTTCAAACAGCGTGGCGGACACTACCGGTAGACAATGGATAGTATTGACCGTGCAATCCTCAACCGCTTGCAGGGCGGTTTCCCTGTTTGCGAACACCCTTACGCCAAGGTGGCGGCCGAGCTTGGAATTGGGGAGTCCGAGCTGCTGTCGCGGCTGAAAAACATGCTGGAAAAAAACCAGCTCTCCCGCTTTGGCCCGATGTATAACGCGGTGAAAATGGGGGGAGGTCTCAGTTTGTGCGCAATGCGTGTTCCGGATAGCGATTTTGAACGGGTCGCCGGGCTGGTCAACGCATTTCCCGAAGTTGCCCACAATTATGCGCGGGATCATGAACTCAATATGTGGTTTGTGCTGGCTACCGAGTCGGCCCAATCCATCGGGCGGATACTAACCGAGATTGAGCAGACAACCGGTTTTCCGGTTTACAACATGCCGAAAAAGGAGGAGTTCTTTGTTGGACTCAGATTTGAGTTCTAGGGAGGCGTTGATGCCGGATGGAAATACCCTGGATGAATTGGATCGGCGTATCGTCCTCGCCACCCAGGCGGGGTTGCCGCTGGTTCCGGAGCCGTACCGGCAGGTTGCCCGGGAGCTTGGCGTGCCAGCCGGTGAGGTGATGCAGCGTATGCAGCGTATGCTGGAGAGGGGGGTTATCCGCCGGATAGGCGCCGTTCCCAACCACTACACGCTGGGTTTCCGCGGCAACGGCATGTCCGTATGGGATGTGCCGGATGAGCAGGTAAAAAGATGCGGCCGGTTGATAGGCGGCCTGGATTTTGTCAGCCACGCCTACCATCGTCCGCGCCATCTTCCCCAGTGGCGGTACAATCTTTTTGCCATGGTTCATGGCCGTGACCGGGCGGAGGTCGAGCAAAAAGTGGATGCCATCGCGGCATTGCTTGGCGAGCATAGTCGTGCTCATGAGATCCTGTTCAGCAAGCGGATACTGAAAAAGACCGGGCTGCGTTTCAAGGGAGGCCGATAATGTTCCGTATATCCGGTTTCATGCGTGAATTGGTGAATCCCTCCCCCTTGCGCCCGCGGCGCCAACCGCCGGGTCCGGTCGTGATCTGGAATCTGGTGCGCCGTTGCAATCTCACCTGCAAACACTGCTATTCAATCTCTGCAGACAAGGAGTTCGCGGGCGAACTGAATTTTGATGAGGTGTGCCGGGTCATGGATGATCTTCACCGGTTTCGTGTTCCGGTACTCATCCTCTCTGGTGGCGAACCTCTGTTGCGGCCCGATATTTTTGACATCGCTCATCGCGCCAAACAGATGGGCTTCTATGTTGCCCTGTCCACCAACGGCACCTTGATCGACAGGGAAAACATAGGAAAGATCGCTGCGGTCGAGTTTGATTATGTGGGTATCAGCATCGACGGGATGCGTGAAACTCATGATGGTTTCCGGCGGAAAACCGGCGCCTATGACGCTGCGCTACGCGGGCTGAGACTGTGCCGGGAGCAGGGGATCAAGGTTGGGTTGCGTTTCACCATGACCGAGAAAAACTCGGTGGAGCTGCCTTTTTTGCTGAAGCTTATGGATGAGGAGAGGGTTGATAAATTCTATTTTTCCCATTTGAATTATGCTGGCCGCGGCAACAAGAACCGCGAGTCGGACGCCTTTCTGAATACCACCCGCAAGGCGATGGATCTGCTGTTTGAGCGCGCCTTGTCCGATGTGCAAAAGGAAAAGAGTACCGAGTTCGTCACCGGCAACAATGATGCCGATGGTGTTTATCTGCTCCAGTGGGCGAAAAAGCGTTTTCCCGACCGGGCAGGGCATCTCCGTTCCCTGCTTGTCCGGTGGGGTGGCAATAGCTCGGGGGTGAATATCAGCAATATCGATAACGTGGGCAACGTGCATCCGGATACCATGTGGTGGCACTACAGCCTGGGAAATGTCAGGGAGCGCCCGTTTTCCAGCATATGGGTGGATACTTCCGATCCCGTTATGGCGGGGTTGAAGGCGCGGCCCCGGAATATCGGCGGTCGCTGTAACCGCTGCTGTCATTTCGATATCTGCGCTGGAAATACCCGCATACGCGCCCTGCAGTTGACGGGTGATCCGTGGGCGGAGGATCCGGCCTGTTATCTTACCGATCGGGAGATCGGTATTTGCGAAGAGCAGGAGCGCGATATGGCAAGTGCTCCATCAAGGTAGCGAATTGACATGAAATCCGCCAGCGGACCGCTTTTGACAATAATCTTTGTTTTGTTTGCCGGGAACGCTGCTGCTGCGAAAGAGCAGGAAGTCGATGTAAAACGGCTGTACGCAAAGCATTGCGCCGAGTGTCATGGCGCCGATCGGCTTGGCGCCATGGGTCCGGCCCTGCTGCCGCAGAACCTGAAGCGGCTGAAGAAAACAGCGGCAGTATCCGTCATTGAGAACGGCTCTCCGGCGACCCAGATGCCAGCTTTCCACGGCAAGCTTGGCAAGGCAGCGATCCTGGCGCTGGTGGAGCATATCTACACACCGCTGGAGCAAATTCCGCTGTGGGGCATGGAACAGATGCGTGCCAGCCATATTGTCTACCATCAGCCGGAAGAGCTGCCTGACAAGCCGCTGTTTTCTGCTGATCTGCAGAATTTGTTTGTCGTTGTGGAGCTGGCCGATCACCACGCAACCCTGTTGGATGGTGATACCTTTACCCCGATCCACCGTTTTCCAACCCGTTTTGCTCTGCACGGGGGGCCAAAATACGCCAATCATGGCCGCTATGTCTTTTTCGCCTCACGGGATGGCTGGATCAGCAAGTTTGATATCTACAACCTCGAGTATGTCGCCGAGATCCGCGCCGGTATCAATACCCGGAATCTGGCAGTCTCCTCCGATGGCAGGCATGTCATGGTGGCCAACTATCTGCCGCACACACTGGTGGTGCTGGATGGGAGAGATCTTGCACCACTGAGGGTTATTCCGGTAACCGACGGCAACGGCCGCAGCTCACGGGTCAGCGCCGTGTATGCCGCGGAACCAAGGGGCAGTTTTATCGCCGCTCTCAAGGACATGACAGAGGTGTGGGAGATTGCTTACTCTGGCCTCGTGTCCGCTCTGCGGAAACCCCCGAACATCCGGCGTATCCAGACAGACAGCTATCTGGATGATTTTTTCCTCAGCCAGGATTACAGCTTGATCATCGGGACTTCCCGCCGTGGGGAGAGTCAGGTGGTGGATCTCGATGCGGGAAAGGTAACCTATAGGCTGGAGTTGCCGGGAATGCCTCACTTGGGTTCGGGAATAACCTGGCAGTACCGGGGGCGGCCGATCCTGGCTACGCCGAATATGCGGGAGGGGGTGGTCAGCATCATCGATATGACTACGTGGAAAACCATCAAGCGAATCGAAACCCTGGGTCCGGGCTTTTTCATGCGCAGCCATGAGATGAGCCGGTATGCATGGGTGGATGTGTTTTTTGGACCAAACAGCGATGTCGTTCACATCATCGACAAAAACAGCCTGGAAATTGTCAAAACCTTGCGCCCGGCGCCGGGAAAGGTGTCAGCCCATGTTGAATTCACCAAGGATGGCTCCCGCGCGCTGTTGAGTATTTGGGACGATGATGGAGCGTTGATTGTCTATGATAGTAGCTCCTTGAAAGAGCTTAAACGTATCCCGATGCGGAAACCTTCGGGAAAGTACAACGTGTATAACAAACTGTCGCGCTCCAGTGGCACCAGCCATTAGTCCTGTCATGGTTTATTAACCCGGCCACATAATATGTCGTATTCAGAGCTTCAGGCCTCTCCTCTGGCAAGGCGCGCAACGCACGGCTGAACACGATATATTATGTGGCCGGGTTAATAATAACCCGGCGGTTACCGGCTTCTTGGGAATGGCAACCGCCGGGCAGGTTATATCCGGATTAGAATCCGTAGACCAGGGACACGCTGGTGATGCTGTCGGTCTCTTTTTTGTCTCCCACCGGATCGGTGTTGTGTTTTATCTTCAAGGCGGCTTCCAACGCAATGCTGGACACCAGGTTGGCTCTTATCGCGGTAACCGAATCCACGGATGTGTTGTCTTCGCCCCCCAGAACCAAAAGCCCTTGCCGGAATTCGGCCGTTTCGCTAAAGCGATGGATATAGTCCAGCGCTGCCCTGGCAACATTTTCTGATTCGGTATCACCGTTGTCGAACTTGTTCTGCCGCATGCCCACGCCGATCTCGAGATCGAGTGTGTTAACGGCCGTATCCAGTACCCGGAAACCATAGCCGACCGTACCCGATAGCTGTTCGTCATAACCGCTGAACTTGTCAAATTCAGCGCGTAGCGCAGTGAAAAGATAGGATTTGGTATCGAGTTTGTAGTCTATCTTGTAGCCCAGCAAATACCTTTCCGCTGTTTTATCGCCATTATTTTCTGACAAGGTGGCAGCCGCTTCAAGCTTATGCCGCCATTTCTCTTGTTCCAGTTTGGCTGTGGCATCGGCACTCAGATTGCTGGTGTCGGAGTTGCCGGAGGTAACCACTGCGCCGAGACCGACTGAACCAAACCAGCCGGAGCGCTCCATGGTTGCCATGGCGTCTTCCGAACGGGTGTAACGTTTTTCTGTCTCATCTTCCGCCTTGTCCACCGCCATTGACGCGACAGGTAAAGCCAGCAAACCGGCCAGTATTAACGTTCCATATTTCATAAAATTCCCCTTGCTTGTTAACTTATTAATAAATCGGGAATTTCTATTTTGCAGTGGGGAGGGTTCTATTGCAAGTCCGCATTGTCGTCAAATGCTGCCGCTGCTTCATGAACCAGGCGGGGACCCGTATAGATCAACCCGCTACAGATTTGAAGCAGACTGGCGCCGGCGGCGATTTTTTCACGGGCACCGGTACGATTCAAAATGCCACCGACCCCAATGATGGGAATACGGTTGTCCAGATGGCGGGAGAACTGTCGAACGATATGTGTGGACAGGTCCCGCAGGGGTGCGCCGCTCAACCCACCCTGCTCTTTCCCGTGCGGCAGTTGCTCGACTGCCCGGTGATCCAGGGTGGTGTTGGTGGCGATGAGCGCATCGATGGAGTATTCGATCAACACGTTGGCGATGGTGCTGATCTCTTCGGCCGGGAGATCGGGGGCGACTTTCACTGCCAGTGGAACATAGCGGCCATGAGTGATCTCCAGCCGGCGCTGTTCCTCTTTCAGGGGCGCAATCAAACGGGTGAAACTCTCTTTCTTTTGCAGATCCCTTAGCCCGGGTGTATTGGGGGATGAGATGTTCAACGCGATGTAACCGGCATGGGCGTATACCTTGCGCATGCAGTAGAGATAGTCGTCTACCGCCTTCTCCAGCGGGGTGTCGAAGTTTTTTCCTATGTTTATTCCCAATACGCCATCGAACCGGGTTTTCCCTACCTGTTTTATCAAATAATCTACCCCCTTGTTATTGAACCCCATCCGGTTGATGATGGCTTGTGCCTCCGGTATTCGGAACAGGCGGGGCGGGGGGTTCCCGGGTTGTGGCCGGGGTGTGGTCGTTCCGATTTCGATAAACCCGAAGCCCAGCGTGGCCAAGGCATCGATGTAGTCGCCATTCTTGTCCAGTCCCGCCGCGAGGCCAATGTGGTTGCGGAATTTCAACCCCATGAACTCGCAGGGCCGGGCGGGAGGTGAAGGAAACAGTCGCTTGCCGAGTTTCAGCCGGTGGCTGATTTTCAGCGCTTCCAGGGTGATATGATGGGCCGTTTCCGGATCGAGTCTGAACAGAAGGGGACGCAGAAAAGAGTAAAGATTCATGGGAGTTTTTCGATAAATGTGGATGATTCTATTAACCCGGCAACCCTACGGGCCGCATTCAGGGTTTCAGGAACAGGCGGGAACAAGGCGCAGCGTGCGGGCAATGGTTGCTTCATTGGCAAAAGCTGCAACGCCGCGCCAGCCTGTTCCTGAAACCCCTGACGATTTGACTGGAAAGGACAGACCGGCACACCACGGCTGAATACGACATATAGGGTTGCCGGGTTAATAGTATCAGCTCTTGGGCCGGTGGCAAAAGGGGCTGGTGATGAACGATAGCGGAAGGTTGATTGCCGCCTCCGGGGCGACCGTTGGCATTGGCGCCGTATCGATTCAGATAAACCGTCTTTGCACGAAAAGAGGGGGAGAGAAATCGTGATTATTAAAAAAATGGCGGATATCAAGCCCGCAGAGATCACCGATCCGCAGATTTATCGGGAACGGCGCCGGTTCATCCGCACCGCTTCGGGTCTCTTGCTGGCCGGAGCGGCCAGCGCAACGCTGCGGCCGCGATTGGCGGAGGCCGGTTATGGAGGACAGGCCATCGAGGGGGTCAGGCCAGGGCCGTTTGCCATAAAGGAGAAGCGGACCGCCTACAAGGATATAACCAGCTACAACAACTTTTACGAGTTTGGTACCGACAAGCGCTCCCCCGCGCTGATGGCCGGCAGGCTGAAGACAGATCGTTGGAAGGTTACGGTAGAGGGGGCTGTTTCCCGTTCCGCCGACTATTATCTGGAGGATATTCTCAAGGGGCAGGTGCTGGAAGAGCGGATCTACCGCATGCGCTGTGTTGAAGGATGGTCGATGGTGATTCCCTGGATCGGTTTTCCGCTGAGGGATTTGATCAAACGCCTGGAACCTCACTCCCGTGCCAAATATATCGAATTTCAGACACTTTTCGATCCGGCACAGATGCCAGGGCAACAACGTAATGTTCTCGACTGGCCCTATGTCGAGGGGTTGCGGATGGATGAAGCGATGCACCCGCTCACCATTCTTGCCGTCGGTCTGTATGGAGAGATTCTGCCCAATCAGAACGGGGCCCCGTTACGGCTTGTGGTGCCGTGGAAATACGGTTTCAAGGGGATAAAATCCATCGTCAAGATACGTTTTCTGGAGGAGCAGCCGCAAAGCAGCTGGATGCGCTCTGCGCCAAACGAATATGGTTTTTTTGCCAATGTCAATCCCCGGGTATCCCACCCGCGCTGGAGCCAGCGTCGTGAGCGCCGCATCGGAGAGTTCCGGAAACGCAAAACGCTGATGTTCAACGGCTATGCCGAACAGGTTGCACACTTGTATCAAGGCATGGATTTGAAAAAGAACTTCTGATGAACAGGAGATCGCGCCTTTTCATGTTCAAATGGATGGTGTTTCTTGCATGCCTGCAGCCGTTGACAATGCTGGCGTGGCAGGGGTGGCGGGAAGAGCTGGGAGCCAATCCGATAGAAACCATCACCCATGACACCGGAATGTGGGGACTGCGTTTGTTGTTGCTTACACTGGCGGTGACACCGATACGAAAAATAACCGGCTGGAGCGGCATTGTAAGCATACGGCGGATGTTGGGGTTGTTTGCTTTTTTCTACATGAGTCTGCATCTGGCCACTTATCTCTGGCTGGATCAGTTTTTCTTGTGGGAAGAGATCGGGTTCGATCTCCAGGAGCGGCCATTTATAGCTATCGGTTTTATCACCTTCCTGCTGCTGGTGCCGCTGGCGCTCACCTCGCCAACAGCCGTGATGCGCTGGCTGGGGGGCAGGCGGTGGCAACGTATTCACAACTTGATATATGTTGCGGCAACCACGGGGGTTGTTCACTACTGGTGGCTGGTTAAGGCCGATACACGGGATCCCCAGCTATATGCTTTGTTACTGGTGCTTCTGTTGGGTATCCGGTTGCGCTACAGTCGCTGGTTTGGCAGGCAGTTTGAGCGCCCCTCCCCACCTTCCCGTTTTCGCACCTGATTCATTGCTGTCACTGCATTTTTTCGCCGATCGGGTATGTTGTGGCTGGGTCAAAAATTTGCTGGATTGATTGTTCGGGTGACTGTTTTTTGACTTTTAGTTCCGCAAAACCCGAATGGCGCATAGTTTGACGACAGAGGCTACACCGGAGTTTTTATCGATTGCGGTGTTTTTCAGCAGTTCATTCAACAAGGCTCTGGTTTGCCTGGCGATGCATGGTTCCAACTGAACCTTGAGTGGTTTGGTTGCCGGGCGGTTGACCTGCAGCGCTTCGAGCACAGGTTTCGCCAGAGTGGTGGTTGCTTTGGCCGGTTTTGACCGGTTTTGCCGGGTGGGGGCGTGCGCGGCGGGAACGGGTGGCGGGGTGAGCTGTTTTTGACGCTGGCTGCCGCCGCGTATCTCTACCCCCTTGATTCCAAGGCTGCGCAGAGCCTGAATGTGATGCCTGGTAAGGGCGATGCCGGCGGGCAGCAGGAGACGTCGGTTGCGGTCGAGCAGTTTGCGTCCCATAATCATGCCTGAACAAAGATTTTCAATTTTGATGTAGGCCATTGTTACGCTCTATTGTGCCGTTGATGTTATGCATGAAAAGCAAAAAATGCGCCATGAAACAGTCATAATAAAAATGCGCAATGAAAGACAGGCTGCTCCGTGTTGTGTTGGATAAAAGCACGCCTGTTGTATTTATCTGACAATATTCTGGAATAAACACGGTCTACCTTGTGAACCGGCTCTGGCTGCAGCGATCCGGGTGGTAGATAGAGAGGCCGTTATGTTAAGATTCTGCAACGGCAGGACGATAACGGCTTACTTCTTGGGTGTTTTTTCCCTTGGATGAGTTTTCTGTGAAGATATCTCAACTCACTAATAACGGTAAGGTTTCGTTGCAATGATAAGACAGCGTACGTTGAAAAATGTAATCAAGGCTACCGGAGTCGGTTTGCATACCGGGGAGAAGATCTATTTGACCTTGCGTCCGGCGCCCGTCAATACCGGGGTTGTATTCAGGCGAGTGGATCTTGATGTGCCGGTAGAGATACCTGCCCGGCCGGAAAATGTGGGCAGTACCACACTTTCGACGACGCTGGAGAAAGATGGCGTCCGGATATCGACAGTGGAGCATCTGCTTTCAGCCCTGGCCGGACTGGGAATCGACAACGTCTATGTCGAACTCAGCGCGCCCGAGGTTCCCATCATGGATGGAAGCGCTGGCCCTTTTGTCTTTCTCATTCAGTCGGCAGGAATAGATGAGCAGGGCGCTGCCAAACAGTTTATTCGCATCAAACGGAGTGTTGTGGTTGAGGATGGAGATAAATGGGCGCGTTTTGACCCGTTCGAGGGGTTCAAGGTCTCTTTCACCATCGACTTCAATCACCCGGCCATCCGAAGCCGAAATCAGCAGGTAGTGCTGGATTTCTCGACCACATCGTTTGTCAAGGAGGTCAGCCGGGCCAGAACCTTCGGGTTCATGAGCGAACTGGAGTATTTGCAGGAGCAGAATCTCGCGTTGGGGGGAAGCCCCGATAACGCGATTGTTCTGGATGACTATCGCGTTCTCAATGAAGAAGGTCTTCGTTACGATGATGAATTCGTCAAGCATAAAATCCTGGACGCGATCGGTGATCTCTATCTTATGGGACACAGTCTCATCGGCGCCTACAGCGCATACAAATCGGGTCATGCGTTGAACAATCGTTTGCTGCAAGCGCTACTGGCGGAGCAGGGCGCATGGGAACTGGTAACCTACGACGAGCTTGAGGAGGCGCCTATCGTATTCATGAAACCTGTTACCGTCGGATAGGGGAAACGCTGCCGGTATTGGCCGAGCGGCAATTTGTCGTATGTGGCCGTCGCGCACCGGCCGGCTTTTGTAGAATCAGTTTGTCAGGTGGTTTCGGCAACAGGCCCTAGTACGGCGTTGCTGTTTTGCCTCGTGCGGGCAATCAGGGGCGGCAAGCTGCGCCTTGTTCCAGCCCGTTTCTGAAACTCCGAACGCCCCCTGATACTCCCGAAAGATCTGCTTTTCGTCCGTCACCACTCAACCAGCTTCTGGAATCCGTGCGCCATTTCCGCGTCAAAAATGGTTATTTACCCTCTGTGAACCCGCATTTTTTCGCCTTGAACCGGCAATTTTCAGCGGCAGTCCGAGCTGTTACTTTTGCCCCTTGTTTGTGTAAGCGCATGTTTGGCCAGGCGTCTTAAGGCAGCCGACAGCCGCGGAGAATGAGCGGTGGCAGCTGCCTGAAGGAGAATCTGGGCGTTTTCTTGCGAGATGCTGTACTGGAGTTCGCTATCGAGTGCGCTCTGTTCGGCGCTTCCCGGTTTTACCGCAATACGGATATGGCGGATATCCATTGTCCGGAAACGGGTCTGCAAAAATTTAATCAGCTCAGGAGAAAAAAAGCGCAGCCGGGTAGCCCAGGCAGGTGAATTCACGTAGATGGATAGGGTATAATCGGAAATGTTGCCTGGTTGGCAGTGGTTGGCGAGCGATCCGGGGAGAAACTCCCTGATTGCCAACGCAATGGAGCGTAACAGCTTTGCGCGCTGAACCAGCCGGGACAGTGAGGGGGGGGTTGTCTGGGGAATACGGCGAAAAGTTGTTTGTGAATGCATTATATTTTAAAGTCTTGCGGCCGGTTCAACGATACATCTCTCATGAGGCTCGATTACAGCCACTCTATCTGATAGCGCGATGAATATAAAGATACCCTCAAGCCCCCCCCGTCGATCCGCCAGCGCATTTTCCGCTGATTACAGCACCTGGTTTTTGCTTCTCGTTGTTTTTCTGACCATTGTTGGAGTGGTGAGTTTTACCACCTATCGGCTGGGGCATGCAAACGCGGCAAAGCAGTCGAGCCAGATGGCCAGTGAGTGGCAAGCCCAACTGGAGCAGCAGAAAAAGGAGCTGGCCAGGTTGAAGCAGGCGGCGCAAGACAACGCCGATGTCCTGGCGAAGCGTTTGGGACAGATGCAGGCGCAGGTTATCCGCCTGGAGGCGCTGGGTCAGCGATTGGTCAAGATGGCGCATCTGGACAGCGGAGAGTTTGATTTTGAAAATCCTCCCGCGCAGGGTGGTCCCCTGAGTATGGAGAGTCAGAGTGCACTCGATACCCCGGCGTTGCTGGCGGCGCTTGATCGGCTCGCGCGCCAACTGGATGATCGCGGCAACCAGCTTCAAGTGCTGGGGGGGGTGCTGATGAATCGCAGTTTGCAGGCGGAGGTGAGGCCAGAGGGGCGGCCCATCATACAGGGCTGGCTCTCTTCCCGATACGGGATGCGCACGGATCCTTTTAGCGGCAGGCAGGATTTTCATGCGGGAATTGATTTTGCCGGCAGGGAAGGTTCTGCCGTGATAGCGACAGCTGCCGGGGTTGTTACCTGGGCAGGAACCCGTGCCGGCTATGGGAAGCTGGTCGAGATCAGCCACGGTGGCGGGTATGCCACCCGTTATGGCCACAACCGGAAGATACTGGTGAAAATTGGCGAGACGGTAAAGAAGGGCCAGATTATTGGAGAGATGGGTTCTACCGGCCGGTCAACCGGTCCCCATGTCCATTTTGAAGTGTTGATCAACGGGCGCACTGTCAATCCTGGAAAGTACATTCGGGCTGCACGCTGAAAAAGCTGTGTAACTGCCCGGGTAACTATTCAGCTCACCCCTGAAATCCGCCATTTCTGCGTTGAAAAATGGTCATTTACACGCGTAAACTTCCATTTTTCGCCTTGAACTGACGAATTTCAGGGGCGATCTGAATAGTTACCTGCCCGGTTATTAATCCGGCCACAATATAGATCGATAGATCGTGTTCAGAACTTCAAGCACTCTCCATCTCTGCCCTGTCACCCTTGCCAGGGGAACTACCCTTGCCGGCGAGTGACGCCGTGATCGGGAGAACGCTTGAAGTTCTGAACACGATCTGTATTGTGGATCGTGGCCGGGTGAATAGCCCTTGAAATCCACCACTTCTGTGTTGCACAGTGGTCATTCCCTGACTGTAAACCTGAATTTTTGCCTTGAACTGCCGAATCTCAGGCAGTATATATCGGTATATCGGCCTCAGACCGGCGGGCATGGCGCGTATCAGGGTGCGGCTGGCAGGGGAACGGTTTACGCCGTTGCCAAGAATCGCAGTGCAGATGCGCGGGTGCCTGTTGCCGGATCAGTCACTGTTCGAACCGCCTCTGTTTTATCCCGGGGACACTATTGCTGTATCATTAGCTTTTATTTGATCGATAAACAAAGCGGGCATCCATGGTAACCAAGGTTCTAAACAAGATTTTTGGCAGCCGCAATGATCGGCTGCTCAAGCGGCTGAACAAAACGGTAGCGCAGATAAACGGCATGGAGGAGCAGATTGCCGGGTTGAGCGATACCGAGCTGAAAGCGAAGACCGAAGTATTCCGGCAGCGTTTGAGCGCAGGGGAGAGTCTGGAGGATATTCTGCCGGAGGCCTTTGCCGTTGTCCGGGAAGCAGGCAAGCGGGTGCTCAATATGCGCCATTTCGATGTCCAGCTTATCGGTGGCATGGTGCTGCATCAGGGCATGATAGCGGAGATGCGCACCGGCGAGGGTAAAACCCTGGTGGCCACGCTGGCGGTCTATCTGAATGCGCTGCCGGGCAAGGGGGTTCATGTGGTTACCGTGAACGACTATCTTGCCCGCCGGGACGCCGAATGGATGGGTAAACTGTACGGCTTTCTGGGTTTGACCACCGGGGTGGTTGTTTCCGGCATCGACAGCGCGGCGCGGCGCGAAGCCTATGCGGCGGATGTAACCTACGGCACCAACAATGAGTTCGGGTTCGACTACCTGCGCGACAATATGGCCTTTGCCCGGGAGGATCGGGTGCAGCGTGATTTGAACTTCGCGATTGTCGATGAGGTTGATTCCATCCTTATCGATGAGGCCCGTACGCCGTTGATCATCTCCGGCCCGGCGGAGGACAGCTCAGAGCTGTATGCCAGTATCAACAAACTTATCCCCAACCTGAAGAAGCAGGAGGAAGAGGAGGGGCCGGGTGACTACTCCGTCGATGAGAAAACCAAGCAGATATTTCTTACCGAGGCCGGTCACCAGCGGGTGGAGGATCTGCTCACCGAGGCCGGGCTGCTGGACGGGCAGGAGAGCTTGTATGACGCCGCCAATATCGGCCTGATGCACCATTTGATGGCCGCGCTGCGCGCTCACGTCCTGTTTCAGCGCGATGTGGACTATATCGTGCAAAATGGCCAGATCGTCATCGTCGACGAGTTCACCGGCCGTACCATGCCCGGACGGCGCTGGTCGGAGGGTCTGCATCAGGCGGTGGAGGCCAAGGAGGGGGTTCCGATCCAGCAGGAGAACCAGACGCTGGCGTCGATCACCTTCCAAAACTACTTCCGTATGTACGACAAGCTGGCCGGCATGACCGGCACGGCAGATACCGAGGCGTACGAGTTCCAGCAGATTTACAACCTGGAAGTAGCGGTCATTCCGACTCACAAGCCGGTTGGCCGGAAAGATTTTGGGGATCTGGTCTACATGTCCCAAAAGGAAAAGTTCGATGCGGTCATCGAGAATATCAAGGATTGCGCCAAACGGCGGCAGCCGGTGCTGGTTGGTACCACCTCAATCGAAACCTCCGAGTACCTGTCCAATATCCTGAAAAAGTCCGGAATCAAGCACGAGGTACTCAACGCCAAGCAGCATGAGCGTGAAGCGGAGATTATTGCCCAGGCGGGTTGTCCCGGCGCCGTGACCATTGCCACCAATATGGCCGGGCGGGGAACCGATATCGTGCTGGGTGGCAATCTGGAGGCGGAGCTGGCCGCGATTCCGGCAGAGGATGAGGTGGCACGACAGCAGGCGCGGGAGGCGTGGCAGAAACGCCATGATCAGGTGCTCAAAGCCGGAGGACTGCATATTATCGGTACCGAGCGCCACGAATCCCGCCGTATCGATAACCAGCTGCGCGGACGTTCCGGACGCCAGGGCGATCCCGGCTCGAGCCGCTTCTTTCTGGCGCTGGAAGACAATCTGATGCGTATCTTTGCCTCCGAGCGGGTCGCGGCCATCATGCAGAAACTGGGGATGCAGGAGGGTGAAGCCATCGAACA
This sequence comes from Gammaproteobacteria bacterium, assembly GCA_015491735.1. Classification (GTDB taxonomy): domain Bacteria; phylum Pseudomonadota; class Gammaproteobacteria; order Thiohalospirales; family Thiohalospiraceae; genus DRMK01. The sequence goes on along the minus strand of WFVH01000069.1, from coordinate 1,170 downwards.
CCCCTGGGTTACCCGCGCCATAGAGAATGCCCAGCGCAAGGTAGAGGGGCGCAACTTCGATATTCGCAAACAGCTGCTGGAGTACGACGATGTCGCCAACGATCAGCGCAAGGTGATCTATACCCAGCGCAAGGAGCTGATGGAGGCGGACGATATCTCCGAAACCATCCAGGAAATTCGCCAGGACGTCATCAACGAGCTGATTGATATCTATATTCCTCCGCAGAGTATCGATGAGCAGTGGGATGTACCGGGCCTTGAACAGGCGCTGGAGACCGATTTCGGTATCAAGCTGGATCTGCAGGACTGGCTGGACGCCGACAGCGAGCTGGATGAGGAGGGGCTGCGCAAGCGGATTCTGGAGGCGATGGAACAGGCGTACGCCGCCAAGGAACAGCTGACCGGCAGTGAGGTTCTGCGCCATTTCGAGAAGGCGGCCATGTTACAGGTGCTGGACAGCGCCTGGAAGGAGCACCTGGCGGCGATGGACTATCTACGTCAAGGGATCCATTTGCGTGGCTATGCACAGAAAAACCCTACCCAGGAGTTCAAGCGGGAGTCCTTCGAGCTGTTTAATCAGTTGCTGGGGCGGATCAAGCATGAAACCATCTCTGTGCTCAGCAAGGTACAGGTACGGGCTGAAGAGGATGTGGCGGCGGTCGAGGAGCAGCGCCGCCAGCAAGGCGAGATGAGTTATCAGCATGCACAGGCATCGGCGCTTGGCGGGGATGAAGAACCTCCCCGGAAGCGTGCGGAAGAGCATACCCCGTTTGTTCGTGAGGGACGCAAGATAGGCCGTAACGAGCCTTGTCCCTGTGGTTCCGGTAAAAAATACAAGCAGTGTCACGGTAAACTGGATTAGTATCCCGCCAGCAAGGAAACAGGTGGATTCGGAACATCATCGAAGCCTGAAACACTGTCTGCTTCAGGAAGGTTGCGAAAATATCCTGTACAGTATCGACAAATGGGCGCTTCCCCGCATGGAAGGGGGCAAGGGCGCAGCCGCTGAATCCTGATTTAGTAACTATTCAGCTCACCCCTGAAATTCGCCATTTCTGCGTTGAAAAATGGTCATTTACACGCGTAAACTCCCATTTTTCGCCTTGAACTGACGAATTTCAGGGGCAATCTGAACAGTTACCGGCTTGTTTCATACTATGCTGAATAGTT
>WFVH01000068.1 GCA_015491735.1 Gammaproteobacteria bacterium | reverse complement strand
AGGCCCGGGCCAGAGGCTGGCTGGTTAAGCAGCCAGAGCGTAGTTGTCGTCGTTGGCAACTATCTTTGAGTGCAGCTGGATTTACGAGGGAATCTGCTCCTCGGCATGCACCTTCGGTTTTGCTACCTGCGTCGAAGCCAGGTCGCCCCCTATTGGTAATCATTTTCGACAGTGTAACGGCTTTGGAAGTTCCCTGCAAAAAATCAACCGCTCTTGAGCAGTCGCTGTTTCTGCCGCTGCCAATCACGCTCTTTCTGGGTTGCCCGTTTGTCGTGAGCCTGTTTGCCTTTGGCAAGCCCGATTTCGAGCTTGGCCCGGCTGCGTTTCCAATACATGGCCAACGGAACGAGCGTGAACCCCTTGCGCTCGACGGCGCCAATGAGTTTGTCCAGTTCAGTACGGTTCAGCAGCAATTTGCGCGTGCGGGTGGGATCCGGGTGGATATGGGTTGACGCGGTAGGCAGTGGAGTAATCAGCGCTCCGAGCAACCAGGCCTCACTGTCTTTGATTATTACATAGCCGTCACTCAACTGAACACGACCGGCCCGAAGACTCTTGACCTCCCACCCCTCCAGCACAATACCGGCTTCGAGGCGGTCGGTTATGAAATAGTCGTGCCGGGCCTTTTTGTTAAGCGCTATGGTCGCCCCTTGAGCCGATCTGCTTTTTTTCTTTACCATCTGGATTATCTCTGGCTTTCGCTATCGAAAAGGTACAAGAGGCGCTGAATCCTGGAAAGAGTACTAGTATTGACACGTCTTGCCAACAGTCAACCATGATTGTCAGGAGTTATACCCCATTCCCAAGTTGAGCCATCAGGGAAATTCCCGCACAATTGGGAAACAGGAAAAGAGAACCGGGCATGCAACCGGGTCAAACAGCTTGGCGGTTACAAGATAATCAGAACAATTGGGGCAGTAATGACATCGAAAAGAAGCTCTCTCCATGGCCAGTGGTCGTCACGCTGGGCTTTTATCCTCGCGGCCACCGGCTCCGCTGTCGGGCTGGGTAATATCTGGAAATTCCCCTATATCACGGGTGAAAACGGCGGCGGCGCCTTCGTAATTGTCTATCTGGTCTGTATCGCCTGCATTGGCATTCCCCTCATGATGGCGGAGATCCTCATTGGCCGGCGTGGACGGCGCAGCCCGGTCAACACCATGCGCACACTAGCTGCGGAAGGACATCATCACCCCGCCTGGCAGTATCTGGGGTGGACAGGGGTGCTTGCCGGGTTTTTGATTCTCTCATACTACAGCGTAGTCGCTGGCTGGGCGCTGGCGTATGTGTTCCGGGCGGCTGGCGGTCTGTTCGACAACGCGACCGGTGAGCAGATTGGCGAGCTGTTCACGGCTCTGATCTCCGATCCGGAACGCCTGCTGGCCTGGCATACCATTTTTATCGTAATGACCATGATTGTGGTCTCCCGCGGGGTGCAAAGTGGCCTGGAAAAGGCGGTCCGGTTCCTCATGCCGGGCCTGTTTCTGCTGCTGGCGATGCTGGTAGGCTATGCCATGAGTACCGGAAGTTTTACTGAAGGGATGGCCTTCTTGTTCTCCCCGGACTTCAGCAAATTGAGTTCTGCATCGGTGCTTGTCGCCATGGGCCACGCTTTTTTCACGCTCAGTCTCGGGATGGGAGCCATCATGGTTTATGGTTCCTATCTGCCGGAGGACACATCGATTGCTCAGACCTCAATCATCATCGCCGCGGCGGATACGCTGGTAGCATTGATGGCGGGAATGGCCATTTTCCCCATCGTATTTGCGCACGGGCTGGAGCCGGGAATGGGATCGGGGTTGATTTTCCAGACCCTGCCGATTGCTTTTGGACACATGCCCGGCGGGACATTTTTCGGTACACTGTTCTTTGTGCTGCTGGTATTCGCCGCCTGGACTTCCGCCATCTCCCTGATCGAACCAGCAGTAGCCTGGCTGGTGGAGAACCGCGGCATGACACGGGTAATGGCCTCAGCCTGGGCAGGATTGGCCACCTGGATAGTGGGTCTTGGAACGGTGTTTTCGTTCAATCTGTGGGCAGAACGGAAGCTGTTTGGCATGAGTTTCTTCGACCTGCTCGATTTTGCTACCGCCAACATCATTCTGCCGCTGGGGGGGCTGTTCATTGCGCTTTTCGCCACCTGGACCCTTAGCCGCAGGGTGACCAAAGACGAGTTGAAACTGGGGAGAACGGGCTATCAACTATGGTATATTCTCACTCGTTATGTCGCTCCGTTAGCGGTGATTGTCATCTTTCTCAATGTTACCGGACTGCTTGAATTGGGTTGATTATCCGTGACCTGCATCAATAAAACCGCCCTTGTTCCCTACAGCGTCGCCGAGATGTACGCACTGGTCGACGATATCGAATCCTATCCGGAATTTCTGGAGTGGTGCCGTTCAGCAACGGAGCTGAAACGCGGTAAGGATGAAGTAACCGCCAGCCTGGAGCTGGCAAAGGGCGCGCTTCACAAAACCTTTACCACGCACAACAGAATGCAGCGGAACAAGATGGTCGAGATGCGTCTGGTTGAGGGACCATTCCGGCTGCTGGAAGGATTCTGGCGTTTCGATGCATTGGGTGAACGTGCCTGCAAGGTCTCTTTCGACCTGGAATTCGAGTTCTCCAACCGGCTGTTAGGTGTGGCTGCCGGACCCGCGTTCAGCCAGATCGCCAATACAATGGTGGATGCGTTCTGCAAACGGGCAGTGGAAATCCATGGAAAAAGCTGAGGGCAAGCAGTTTATTCGGGTAGAGGTGGCCTATGCGCTCCCGGAGCGGCAGATGATTGTCCCGCTTGAGGTGGAAGAGGGGACGACTGTAAAACAGGCTATTCTGCAGTCAGGTATCCTGGACAAATTCCCGCATCTGAAGCTGACGCCAGAGACGAAAGTCGGCATCTTCTCCAAACTGACAAAACAAGATACCGTTTTGCACGAAGGCGATCGGGTTGAGATCTACCGGCCACTGCTTGCCGATCCAAAGGAGGTGCGCAAACGCCGCGCCGCTGAAGGCAAGAAAATGAGAAAGGGGGGCGGGTAACCCTTACCCGGGCTGAAGAGAAAAGTCTACAACCCCATAAGCGATATATTTTGGCAGCCATCCATTATCTACCTCTAAATGGATGGCTGCTGTCAGCCTTGATAGCCGACCAAACAGCGATCAGGCTTTAGCCAAGCCCCTGGAGCTGTTCTTTCTGCGCCTCAAGCCGGCCAAGCCGACGAGAGCCGAGCCAAACAGAAGCGCTGCTGGAGGCAGGGGAACCGGAGCAATCTCCGCTGCATACAGGGCTCCGATACGACCATCAGAAGTACCCATAACCTCGATGGTGTACGCGCCATCGGCCACATTTCCAACAAAAGACCAGTTTTCATCGACCTCGGTAAAGGTAAGCCCCGAAGCTCCACCGGGTCCGGTAACGTTCATCCCGGTTATATTCAGATAACCGCTTACAGGTGTATCCGCATCTTCAAACCGGATGATCAGATCATTTTCACCGCTCACATCGAGTGTCCACTTGTGGCTGAAATCACCGGGCTTTATAGGTCCAACGGTTTCGGGCGCATCCCCAACCCCCATATTATGAATTCCAAATGACAACGTTGTTGCTGCCTGGACTCCCGCGCCAGACAGTGCCAGCAGCGACGCTGCCACAACATGATGTATCTTCATTTTGATTCTCCCTAATACTTGATTTGGTTGTGGGGAACTGAGCTTCCACACAAGATGTGCCGAAATCACATCAACCCCCCGCCTCAAATTATGCAAGAAATGAACCGGAAACGCAACACCGTTGATATGGCGTGACTTTTTCTCTTCGATTGCGGTGAAATGTTGGCTTTCTGTAAAATTATCCAACACTGCCAACCCGGCAACGATGGATAGCCCGTTCAGGAGCAAATGGTGTAGTTGCCACTATCTGCCCGCAAAAAGAAGCCTTTCCCCCGCAGGGGAAAGTTGGAATCAGGGGTAATCCAGCCAGGAAAGCCTTCCGGTATCCGGCACAAGAGCTGCTCAGTTCCGTTTGCTGCGTTTCAGGCGCGACAACAACCGCCGCGCCATTTCACCAAACATTTCGGTCTGGGTCGGGTGGGGGTGAATCGCCTGGGCCACCTGCTCCAGGGTCATTTTCCCGGACACCATCATTACTCCTTCACCAATAAGGGTGTCAGCATGGTCGGCCAGGAAGTGCACTCCAACGATGCGGTGGCTCGCCTTGTCCGCCACGATCTTGATCATGCCGTGGGTTTCGTCGGTTATCATCGCCTTGGCATCGATGCTCATGGGCATTTTTACTTCGACAGCATCAATATCCCTGGCTTTTGCCTGATCCAGCGACAGACCGACAAAGGCCGCCTCCGGACGGGTAAAGATTACTCCGCTGTCCATATCCTGATCATATTTCATATCCTCACCCAGCAGGGTAGCTGCGGCGACACGGCCCTGCTGTCCGGCGGTGTGGGCGAGCATCAGACCGCCGATCACATCACCCACGGCGAAGATATGCGCCACACTGGTGCGGCAACGGTTGTCGGCCTTGATGACACCGCTCTCCACCGCCACCCCGGCTGCTTCCAGCCGCAGCGGCTCCAGCACCGGGCGCTTGCCGGTGGCCATCAACACCCTTTCGCATGGTTGATCATGACGTTTCCCGTCGGCACCCTCGTAACTCACCGTCATCTTGCCCGGTTTGCCACTGATCTCCACCACCTTTACCGCCGTATGGATAGTCAGATTGGGATCATCATTGAGTACCGCTGTGAGATGTTTGGCAATCTCCGGCTCCACCTCGGCAAGAATGCGCTCCTGCCCTTCCAGCAGCGTGACGCCGGTACCAAAATCCTGGAAGATCTGCGCCATCTCCATGCCGATAGCGCCACCGCCGATCACCGTCATGGTATTGGGCACACCATCCAGCCCCCAGACCGTGTCGGAGGTAAGAACACCGCCACTCTCCAGCCCCTCTGCCGCGCCGGGAATCGGCGGCACGAAGGGAGGCGCGCCGGTGGCGATGACTGCCGCACCAAAGGTGATGGTCTCACCCTGCGAGCCATCTCCCGGTTGGGCACGTTCGTGCGGGTTGCCGCTGTTTCCTGACCTGTCCACGAACACGGTATGCTCGTTCTCAAAGCGGGCAAACCCCTGGATGACCTTGATCTTGACCCCGGTGTCGGTCTTCAGCGCCATCTCACCGCGCGTCTCCAGCACATGGCGGCGGGTCTTTTCCAGCTTCTCCCAGTTGAGGGTGGCGCCGGTGGTACCCTCGACACCCAGGTGCTCGTCATGGGCGCGATCGCGAATCCTGTCTGCCGCCGCGCGCCACGCCTTGGACGGGATGCAGCCACGCCACAAACATTCGCCACCGGGGAAAGGGGCATCGTTGATCATGGCAACCTTGATACCGTGCGCAGCCAGATCGCGGGCACAATCCTCACCCCCCGGGCCGCCACCGATGACCACTACGTCATAATCCCAATCCCCTTCCGGAATTGCCGGCCCCACCGGACCCATCCACGCTTCCGGCTCCTCGATCTTCTGTTTCAGGGTATTGAGAAACAGCGCTACCTCGGCCCCGTTGACCACGCGGTGATCTGCGGTAATGGTGAGTGGCATCCCCTCTGGACCTGCCGTGGCAATCGCAAGAATGGCGGCGGTTCCCGGCGTGGGAATGGCATCGAAATAGCTGACCCCCAGCATGCCCATGTTGGACACCATGAAGGTGGGATTGGCGTACTCTTCCGGAGCCAGACGCCGCTTGCGGGCGCGACCCAGCAGATCACCCCAGGCGTCATTGAGCTGTTCCAGACTGCTCGATTCACAGTGACGCAGCACCGGCACCACCAGGCCCCCGCCATCGGCGGAGACCGCCATGCCGATATCCACGTTGCTGCGTTCCACCAGTTTGTCCACCGGCTGGTAGCACCAGTTGATAGAGGGGTGTTTCCGGATCGCCTCGGCGCACGCCTTGGCGATTGCCACCGTGACCGAAACCCCCTTTTTCTTGGCTGCCCGGATAAGCGCGCCAGGCTGGGCATTGACCGTAACATGAAAGGTGGGCATGGTCAGCGATGCGGTCATGGAAGCGGAGACCGCCTTCTCCATGGCATTCATCGGGCGGCCGTGCCCGGGCACCTGGATCTGCGGCAGGACATGCGCCGGCACCTGGGTCGCGATCTCGGTGGGACGCTCTACCGGCTGCGCCTGCTGCACATCCGCTGCAGTGATCGCCCCGCCAGGGCCGGAACCTTTCAGGGTATTGAGATTGACATTCAGAGAGGCGGCCAGCTTGCGTGCATAGGGGCTGGCCTGCTTGTTATCCGGGCGGGGGGCCGGAACGGCACCGCTGTCACCTGCCGCGGCTGTCCCGGCAGCTTCCGCCGAAGAGGCTGGAGCGGTTTGCGCAGCAGGGGCCTGCTGTTTTACCGGGGGTGAAGAGGCCACACGGCCTTCCCGAACCACCTGCTCGGGCCGCTCAACCAGGTAGGCCATCGGCTCGCCAACGGCGACCACACTATCCACCTCGGCGCGGGGACCGGAGAGATACCCTTCCCGGAACACCTCCACATCCATGATCGCCTTGTCGGTCTCCACCGTAGCGACCACGTCACCGCGCTCGACCTTGTCACCCAGCTCCTTTTCCCAGCTCACCACCACCCCTTCGGTCATGGTGTCGGAGAGTTGGGGCATCTTGATGGTATAGCTGGCCCCTTCCGGCTGCGCCGGCGGGGTGGCGGTTTCGCTGCTCTCGCCGGTGTCGGCGGCAGCGGGTGCGGGTGCGGAAACAGGTTCGGGGGCGCTGGCCTCTTTGGCCGGAGCAGCGGCGTCGGCCGGCTGCACATCCTTCTTGTCGGCCACCAGCCAGGCAATGGGCTCTCCCACCGGCACGGTACTGTCCACCGGTGCCAGCGGCCCGGAGAGATATCCCTCGCGGAACACCTCCACATCCATGATCGCCTTGTCGGTCTCCACGGTGGCGACGATATCACCCCGTTCAACCTTGTCACCCACCTGCTTCTCCCAGCTGACAATGACACCTTCGGTCATGGTGTCGGAGAGCTGGGGCATCTTTATCTCATAGCGTTCAGCCATTATGTCATTCCGCTTGCGCCATGCAGCGCTTTACTATTAACCCGGCCACATAATATATCGTATTCAGCCGTACTGTGCGCGTTTGCGGCAAGGCGTCGAAACGCCGCTGTAGTACTCCTACAGCTAGTTTCGACAACGCAGACCGCGGGCGCGCACAGCACGGCCTGTCTTTTCCCTGTCAATCGGTCAGGAGCCTCAGGCCTCTCCCCTCTCGGCGTTGCGTGCCTTGCCAAGGGAACGACCCTTGCCGGCGGCACGCGCCTTGACAGGGAAGAGGCCTGAGGCTCTGAATACGACATATTATGTGGCCGGGTTAATTAAGTAGTTACGCCCAAATTCTGCGACTCGCCAGGTTCATTTGGCAACCTGGCTCAGAACCGCATCAACCACATCCTTGACGGCAGGCAGTGCAGCCTTCTCCAGCTGACGGTTGTAGGGGATGGGGACATTGACCGCCGATACCCGCAGCGGGGCTGCGTCCAGTTCAAAGAAGCACTCTTCATTGATAATAGCCATCACTTCCGAGCCGACACCAACAGCGGGCTCGGCCTCTTCCACGATAATGGCCCGGTGGGTCTTGCTCACCGAGGCCGCTATCCCGGCGCGATCCAGCGGGCTCAGGGTGTAGAGATCCACCACCTCCGCCTCGATGCCATGCTGTTTCGACAACACCTCCGCAGCCTGCAGCGCCCAGTGAACCGAGATGTTGTAGCCGAACAGGGTGACGTCCCGGCCTTCGCGCACTACCTCGGAACCCTCCAGCGGGTGAAAGAACTCCTGATCGGGAACTTCGCCCTTGAGGTTGTACATCAGTTCGTGCTCATTGATGAACACCGGATCCTCGCAACGTATCGCCGACTTGAGCAATCCGTAGGCCTGTTTGGGGGTGGAGGGGGTGACCACCCGCAGACCGGCGATCCCCATGAACACCTTCTCCATCCGCGCCGAGTGCTGCGCCCCCAGTTGATGCGCCGTACCACCCGGCGAGCGGACCACAATCGGAGCGGTAAGCTGACCACCGGACATATAACGCACCTTGGCGGCGGTATTGAAGATCTGATCCATCGCCAGCCAGGCGAAGTTCACCGACATGATCTCGATAACAGGACGAACGCCGAGGAAGGAGGCACCGATCCCAAGCCCGGTAAAACCATTCTCGGAGATCGGGGTATCGATCACCCGTTCCGGGCCGTACTTGTCGAACAGTCCCTTGGTCGCCTTGTAGGTTCCCCCGGCGACACCGATATCCTCACCCATGCAGATCACCAGCGGATCACGGGCCATCTCCTCGTCATGAGCACGGCGAATCGCCTCCCAGTACATCAGTTCAGCCATTATTGCGCCCTCCCGTGCACCCAGGGGTCGTTCTCCGCGAGCACATACTTCTCCAACTCCTCCACCTTCGGCTCGGGGGAGCTCTCGGCGAACGGGATGACCTCCTGCTCGATCTCGTCGAGGATTCCGGTATCCATTGCCTTATACTCTTCCGCCGTCAGTTCACCCGCCTCGACAAGACGGTCACGCAGAATGATGATGGGATCACGCTTGCTCCACTGACGCTCCTCCTCCTTGGCGCGATAGGCGTTGGAATCCGACATGGAGTGACCACGGTAGCGGTAGGTCATCAGCTCCAGAAAGTAAGGCCCCTTGCCGGAGCGAACATGGTCAACGGCAGTTTTGGCCGCGGCATGGACCGTTTCGATATCCTGACCATCCACCTGGGCAGCGGGAATATCGTAACCACAGACACGCTTGTATTGATCAACAACCGCCGTGGAACGCTCAATGCGGGTGCCAATGCCATACATATTGTTTTCGCACACATACAGCACCGGCAGATCCCACACCTTGGCCATATTGAGTGATTCGTGAAACGTACCCTGGTTGTTGGCGGCATCGCCCAGGAAACAGATGGAGATATCGTCGTCACCCTTCATCTTGATCGCCTTGGCGATACCGGCGGCCAGCGGAAAAGGTCCCCCGACCAGCGCATAGCCACCCATGAAGCGGTGCTCCACATCGAAGATGTGCATCGAGCCGCCACGCCCCTTGCTGGAGCCGGTCTCCTTGCCAAACAGCTCGGCCATCACCACCTTGGGATCGGAACCACACTTGATGGCATGCACATGATCGCGATAACCGGTAATCACATAGTCGCGGCCCGGACGGGCAGCCTCCATAACCCCAATGGCGCAGGCCTCCTGGCCAGGATAGAGGTGGAGGAACCCCCCGATCTTGCGCTCCACATAGGCCTCGTAACAGCGCTCTTCAAAGCGCCGCGCGTAGAGCATTTCGCGCAGCAGCCGTTTTTTATCAGCGGCGTTCATAAAATTCCTATATTTTCTGCCCCTGTCGCGGAGCATCAAGAAGTCATAAAAACGCGTATAATCGGCTTTTTGGAATACAAGGTCAAGGTGAAGCGGGCTTTTCCGGGCAACCGGAACGCCCGAATCAGGACCCAGTAATCAGAGGCAAGGCCAGATCTATGAGCAGCTCCAGATACCGGATTGAGCACGACAGCATGGGCGAACTGAAGGTTCCCGCCGAGGCGCTTTATGGCGCACAAACCCAGCGGGCAGTGGAAAACTTCCCCATCAGCGGCCTGCGCCTGCCCCGCTCCATGATTCGTGCACTGGGCGAAATCAAGCTGGCAGCAGCCCGTGTCAACCAGCAGTTGGGAGTGCTGGACGAAGAGCGCTCCAGAGTCATCCAGCAGGCGGCCCGGCAGGTGATCGATGGCCGCTGGGACGCCCACTTCCCGGTGGATATCTTCCAGACCGGCTCCGGCACCAGCAGCAACATGAACTGCAACGAGGTAATCGCCCGTCTCGCCGGACAGCAAGAGGGCGTGGAGGTACACCCCAATGACCACGTCAACCGGGGGCAGAGCTCCAACGACGTATTCCCCAGCGCCATTCACGTCGCGGCCTGCCTCACCTTGCGCGACCGGCTGCTGCCCGCCTTGCAGCACCTGCAGGAGTGCATCGAGATGCGTGCCGAACAGCTGGACAGTGTCGTCAAGACCGGCCGCACTCACCTGATGGACGCCATGCCGCTCACTTTCGGGCAGGAGCTGTCCGGCTGGGCCAGCCAGATCCGGCATGGCCGGGAACGCATCGAAGGCAGTCTGTGCCGGCTGCAGGCGCTCCCCATCGGCGGTACAGCGGTTGGAACGGGGGTCAACACCCATCCCGAGTTCGGGCAACGGGTAGCAGAGGCGCTGGGCGCCCAAACCGGGATCCCGTTCCGGCAGATGGATAACTGCTTTGAGGGCCTGAGCAGCCAGGACGCCGCCATGGAGATGAGCGGACAGCTCAAAACAGTGGCAGGCAGCATGATGAAGATCGCCAACGATCTGCGCTGGATGAACAGCGGGCCACTGGCCGGCCTGGCCGAAATCACCCTGCCCGCCCTCCAACCCGGAAGCTCCATCATGCCGGGCAAGATCAACCCGGTGATCCCCGAGGCAGTAGCAATGGTCTGTGCCCAGGTTACCGGCAACGACACCGCCATCACCATCGGCGGCCAGTCCGGAAACTTCCAGCTCAACGTCATGCTGCCGATGATCGCCCACAACCTGCTGCAGAGTATCGATCTACTGGCCAGCGCCGCTACCACACTGGCCGACAAATCGATAAAGGATTTCAGCATCAACGTCGACCGGATTCAGACTGCACTGGAACGCAACCCTATTCTGGTAACCGCCCTCAACCCGCTAATCGGTTATGAAAAGGGAGCAGAGATCGCCAAAAAAGCCTATGCCGAAGGACGACCGCTGCTGGAGGTTGCGCTGGAACTGAGCAACCTGCCGGAAGAACAGCTTCGCAAATGGCTGGATCCAGCCCACCTGGCTCAACACAATAACCTTCCCGAATAACGTTATTGACCCGGCCGCCTTTCGGTAACCCAAATACTACCCGCGTTACCTGCTGATTCGGTGACAAGGGTTGTTTCGAATACCCACGCCAGCTCAAGTGTTGGAAAGATCGTTCTCGTCCTCTGCCTCGCTTCGCCTCCCCCAGGGAAACCCCAATACGACCAAGCCTCTGCCGGGGTACCGGACAAAGGAGCATGAACCAGACTGACAACGTTGAACAGTTGCCCGGAAAAGCCACCCAACAAAAGCGCATTCAAATCAAACAATATTTTAATAACGCTATGTTTCCAAAAGCGAAAAGCCTTCTTTTCCGTCTGGAGTCTGTTTATACTAAACGCCAAATAACCGCCACCAACCGGGTCACAAAACAAAAACCGGAGAGGATGTACTGCGGAACTTGATAAAACATTTTCGTAACTATTCAGCATAGTATGAAACAAGCCGGTAACTGTTCAGATTGCCCCTGAAATTCGTCAGTTCAAGGCGAAAAATGGGAGTTTACGCGTGTAAATGACCATTTTTCAACGCGGAAATGGCGGATTTCAGGGGTGAGCTGAATAGTTACACATTTTCTTCAAAGCGTTTAAGACAGATCTCCCCCGGCGGGGAGAGATATCTGCAAGTACAGGCGGGGTTCTACAGTGTCAACTCCGCGTGGCATTTTTGTATCAAGAACCAACAAGAAGGAGAAAGCTCCAAATGGATTCCATTCAAAACAAAACCCGACAGCACCGTATTACAGCGACTGTATTCCGATTGCTGCTGGCTGTACTCATGCTCGGCTCCATACCCTCCCTGCTTCCGGCCGGTGAAAATCCGGTTGTTACCGAAAACAGAAACCCCGGAACCACAGCGTGGCGCCTCACGAAATGGGCAAATGACGCCGATCAACAAATCAAGGGGTTTGCTTCGGCCACCAGTATCAACAAAGGTGAAGAGATCACCTTTTACGTTACCGTCAACCCGGTGCAATCATACAACATAGCGGTCTACCGCATGGGATGGTACGGAGGGGCAGGGGGACGGCTCATGCATGAAAGCGGCCCGTTGACCGGCATCCGGCAACCGGCGCCAATCATCGATGCAGACACCGGTCTGACGTACTGCCCATGGGAAGCCAGCTACACCCTGCCGGTCCCTTCCGACTGGACCAGCGGTGTCTATCTGGCCAAGCTGACGAATACTGAAGGGTTTGAAAACTATATCGTTTTTACTGTACGTGACGATGATCGGGTTGCTGACTTTCTCTATCAGCAACCGGTAACCACCTATCAGGCATATAACGCTTTCCCGGCAGAAACCGGCAAAAGTCTTTATGTGTTCAACAGCAACGGCCCCAACACGGTGACCGGAACACCCCGGGCCGTCAAAGTCTCCTTCGATCGGCCATACTGGGGTAACGGCGCCGGGGACTTCCTGAGCTGGGAACTGGATCTCATCATGTGGCTGGAAAAGAGTGGCTACGATGTCAACTATGCCACCGACATCGAACTGCACAATCGTGGCTTTCAGCTATTGGAACCCTACAAGGCGCTGATCGTGGCAGGCCACGATGAATACTGGTCAAAATCAAAATACGATGCCGCAGAGAACGCCCGTGACTCTGGAGTTGACCTGGCTTTTTTCGGCAGCAATGCCGTTTACTGGGCGATGCGAATGGAGGCGTCTGTCGATGGTGTGCCCGATCGGGTCGTTGTCAGCTACAAAGATGGCGCGCTGGATCCGGTCACCGATCCCGAGCAAAAAACGCTGCGCTGGCGTGAGTTGGGGCGGGCGGAACAGGCACTGGTCGGCGTGCAATACATAGCCGATGGGGAGTTCAGCTCCGATGGCTCTACCAACGCTGACTATGTGGTAATAAACGGTGACCACTGGGTTTACTCCAATACCGGCCTCTCCGATGGGGATCGCATTCCGGGGCTGGTGGGGTACGAGGTTGATACCCTTTTCTCCAACAGTTTGTTTCCAGAGTATCCCCTGCCTGTCAGCTCCAACCATACACTGCTTTCCGCATCTCCTTATACCGCTGGCGACGGTCAGCAGGTTACGTCGAATTCATCCATTTACCAGGCACCCGGTGGCGCTTGGGTCTTTGCCACCGGAACCATGTCCTGGAGCTGGGGGCTGAACCGGGAAGGACTCATCAGCCCGGCAATTCAGATCACAACGGCCAACATACTCGACCGGTTTATCGAGCAGGCGCCTGCCGATGAAAATGAAGTATGTGCAGTTTACATGAGCAGTGATGTAGATCATTCCGGATACTATACCGGCTGGGGAAGTCACCACGGAATGTACAGGAAACGGAGTGGCTGGTGGCGGGCAAGTTCATCCGATGATGACGATGATGATGACGAACACTACCACGAACATGATGACTGGAGCGCCGGTTCCAGGCTCGATATCACGTCAATGCTTCGTATTGATGACTGGGGCACGATCACCGATGTCAACGTTGTCGATCTGAGCGGCTCCGGCATGGCCGCCTTCAAGAAGATCAGGGTTACCCTTGCAAGCCCTGACGAAACCCGGATAAAACTGGCCGGCAAGTGCGACAGGATAAGCGGGTTCGATCTCAATCTGGATGACCAGGCCGATCACTACCTGGGACGCAAGAAGAGCGAGGACTGCCTGCCGGATGACGGTAACAGCTATGTGCCCAAAAAGGGGCTGGACAGATTTATCGGCCAGCAAAGCGCGGGAACCTGGACGCTGAAAATCACCGGCAAACGCAAACAGCATTACCGCTACGGCCCTTCAGGCAACCTCGACAGTTGGGGCCTGGAGATCTGCAGAACCGTTGACTGAACCGGTGGAGATCTCGTGGTACAGGGGCAGCCTGGCAGCTCCTGTACCACGGTCAGCAAAGTTTAACCCGGCCACAACAACATATGCCGCATTCAGGATTTCAGGAACAGACGGGAACAAGGCGCAGCTTGCGGGCAATGGTTGCCCCATGGGCAAAAGCTGCAACGCTGTGCCAGCCTGCTCCTGAAACCCCCTGACAACCTGGTTAGGGTTAAGGGTTATTATTAA
This sequence comes from Gammaproteobacteria bacterium, assembly GCA_015491735.1. Taxonomy (GTDB): domain Bacteria; phylum Pseudomonadota; class Gammaproteobacteria; order Thiohalospirales; family Thiohalospiraceae; genus DRMK01. The sequence goes on along the minus strand of WFVH01000068.1, from coordinate 5,133 downwards.
CCCTTTGTAACTATTCAGCTCACCCCTGAAATCCGCCATTTCTGCGTTGAAAAACGGTCATTTACACGCGTAAACTCCCATTTTTCGCCTTGAACTGACGAATTTCAGGGGCAATCTGAACAGTTACCGGCTTGTTTCATACTATGCTGAATAGTTACATCACATCAATGTATTGAGGAAGGCCACCATGATGCTGTCAGGGATTTTTTTGATATGGCTGATTACCGCCCTGGGGCTGTGGCTGGTGACGCTGATTGTCCCCGGCATCAGAGCCCGTTCGCCGGGTGGCCTGCTGTGGGCGGCGCTGGTGCTGGGCTTTGTTAATGCGTTCATTCGCCCGCTACTCTGGATGCTGACCCTGCCGCTGACGGTACTTACCTTTGGACTGTTTGCGCTGGTGGTAAACGCATTTACCCTGTGGCTGACGGCGGAACTGGTAGAAGGTTTTGAGATCGACAGTTTCGGCAGTGCGCTTCTGGGAGCACTGGTAATGGCACTGCTGGGAGCAGCCGGCTTTGCCCTGTTGCACTGGATAATGATGGGAGAGGTCCGATGGCTCCTTTATCAAAGCGGACCGGGGATCTATATCTAGGAGCCTGTCGGATTTAGGAATAATCTACTGCGCGGGTGGGAGAGCGGTTCAAATTTCCCCGATTTTTCGTTGCGTAGGCCCACTATGCGCCTCAAAATCGTAAAAATTTGACCTCGCTCTCCCACCATGCTCGCTACGACCGCCAGGGATGGCGGAAGTGCCGGTTTTGCAGGAGCAATAAACCGGTCAATTACCTAAATCCGACAGGCTCCTAGCCGGCAATTTGCTCAGAAAACATACTCCTCACTGCCGGGATAGTTCAGCCGCTGCCGACAAAAAAGCACCAAAGACTACAGCGTTTCCGTTTGACACTCAGCCACCACCCGGTACTCCCGACGAAGCGAGCCGGACGAGCGGACTCTGGCGATAGAACAGCTCCAGTTGACGATAAACCTCCGGAAAATGCCGATACAGCTGTTGCGGATCGGCAAAAAAATATTCACTCACGACAGCAAAAAACTCCCCCGGATTGGTGGCGGCATAGGGATTGATATCGGGGTGGTGATGGTGCTCCAGCTGCCGCTGCAGATGTTCAAAGGCGCTGCTGAACACATCGGTCCACTGCTGGCGGACCATATCGGAGTGAAGGGGCGGCATACCGTTGGCGTCACCGTTTAACATATCCAGTTTGTGGGCAAACTCATGCACCACCACATTTCGACCGGCAGGCGCTGCGGCCAGGTCAGCGGCCACATCATCCCAGGAGAGAATCACCGGCCCCCGCGCCCAGGACTCACCGCTGAGAGCATGCTCCTGGGAAGAGACCACTCCCGCTTCATCAGCGCTATCTCTTGCCACCCGAAATGCTCCGGGATAGATGACAATCTCCACCCAGCCATCGTAATAGTCCAGCCCCAGTTCCAGAACCGGCAGACACGCCTGCGCCGCCACGGCCAGCGCCATCTCCGTATCCACCTCCAGCCCCTGCACCCCGGAGAGTGTCTTCCGTTGCAGAAACAGGGTGGTCAACTCCCGCAGATGGGCACGCTCCACCGCACTCAGCCCGCTGAAAACAGCCGCGTTGTGCATCAGCGCTTCCCACGCCCTGTGAGGAATGGGATGGTGGCTGAGGGTATAGCGGATGCGTTGGTGTTCGAGCCATTTCATTATGACAGTCTGCGCAGTGTACTAGCGATACCAGAGAACCATATCCGCTTCCAACGGCACCGCAGCCAGTGGATGGGCCGGAATAATGCGCGGGGTATAGTCGGATGAGGGACGATCGGCGGCCACACTGCCGGTGTAGCTCCACGCATTGGCGGTACCGGCCAGGGCATCACCACGCTGCAGGGGTTTGCGTACCGGTCCGTCGTCATCCACCGGGTCGGCATACAGTTCCACACTCACCGCCTCCACCGGCACGTCATCGAGATAGACCTGCACCTCGAAGCGGTAGTTATCTCCCTCTTGAGCCACGGTAATGTTGCCAAAATGGAGCCACTGCCAGTGCTGGCGCAGGTGACGGTACCACTGCTCCACTGTTTCTGCCACAGCCGGATCGCTGCTGCGTTTCCGGTAGGCTTCTGCCAGAGGCAGGTAGTAGTGTTCGGTGTACTCGCGAATCATGCGGTTGGAGGAGAACTGCGAGGTCAGCCGTCCCATGCTCTCATGCATGCGGCTCACCCACTCCACCGGCAACCCCTGCTCGTTGCGGCGGTAGAAACTGGGGATGACCTCCTGCTCCAGGACCTGGTAGAGCTGCTCCGCTTCCGCGGCATCCCAGGCGGCGGTGTCGCTGTGTTCCAGGCCGTCACCTACCGCCCAGCCCAGTTCGGGGGCGTAGGCTTCTGCCCACCAGCCATCCAGTTCCGACAGGTTGAGCCCGCCATTGACCAGCACCTTCATGCCGCTGGTGCCACTGGCCTCCCAGGGACGGCGCGGGGTATTGATCCAGACATCCACTCCCTGGGTCAGCTTTGCGGCAACGCCCAGATCGTAATCCTCGACGAACACCACCCGTTCGTACAGGGCATCGCTCTCCAGAAAATCATGCCACTGCTGCAACAACCGCTTGCCCACCTGATCCCGCGGATGGGCCTTGCCGGCGATAACCAGTTGCACCGGCCGATCGCGGTTGGTGAGCAGCCGGGCCAGCCGCTGCGGGTCATGCAGCAGCAGATTGGGACGTTTGTATTCGGCGAAGCGCCGGGCAAATCCCAGGGTCAATGCATCCGGATCCAGCACTGTACGACTCTCCCGGATCCGGGCGCGGGTTGCACCCCGCTCACGATGCTGACGCTCCAGGCGCTGGCGCAGATACTCCACCAGCCGCTGGCGACCTTCGGAGCGGAAACTCCACAGCGCCTCATCACTCAACTGGCGCAGATCCTTTTCCACCGAATCCATGGTGCCGCGCCAGCGGGCCTTGCCGCAGGCCGCAGTCCACAACGCATCAGCGGCCGCGGAGTCCCAGCTTGGTACATGGACACCGTTGGTTACATGCCCCACCGGCACCTCCGGTCGCGGCCAGCGGGGAAACAGCGGCTGGAAGATACGGCGGCTCACCTCACCATGCAGACGGCTGACCCCGTTAACCGCCCCGGCACCCCGCGTGGCGAGCCAGGCCATGTTGAATGGCTCATCCGGATCATTCGGATCACTCCGCCCCAGCGCCAGCAGGTCGCCCAGTTCAATTCCAAACTCCACCGCCATATCACGAAAATAGAGATCAAACAGCCGCGGATCAAAGCGATCAAATCCCGCTGCCACCGGCGTGTGGGTGGTAAACAGGTTTCCCGCCCGGGTAGCCCGCAGGGCGGTATCAAACGGCTGCTGATAGCGCTGCATATACTGCCGGGCCCGTTCAAGAATGGCGAAGGCGGCGTGGCCTTCGTTCATGTGGCAAACCGGGCAGTCTATCCCTAACGTCTCCAGCAGCCGCCAGCCGCCGATCCCCAGTACAATCTCCTGCTGCAGACGCATCTCTTCACCGCCACCATAGAGCTCACTGGTGATGGCCCTGTCTCCCGGATGGTTGAGCGGATCGTTGCTGTCCAGCAGCAGCAGCGTGCGCCGCCCCACCCGCCCATGCCAGGTGCGCAGGCGCAGTTTTCTGCCGGGCAGCTCCACCGTAACGCGCACCCACTCCCCCTTGTCATCACGCAGCGGCACCACCGGCAGCATGGTGGGATCGTTATAGGGATAAAACTCAATCTGCTCCCCATTGGCGTTCAGCGCCTGGCGAAAATAGCCCTGCTGATAGAGCAGCCCTACGCCAATCAGCGGAATATTCAGATCACAGGCGGTCTTCAGGTAGTCCCCCGCCAGCACGCCAAGCCCGCCGGAATAGATGGGCAGCGACTCACAGATCCCGAACTCCATGCAAAAGTAAGCGATGTGCCCGGAAAATGATCCGTCGATATGTTTGGAGAACCAGGACTCCGCACCAAAGTGAGCTTCACGCGCATCGAGTTGCTGTTGCAGTTTGTCGAGAAACGCGCTGTCGGTGGCCAACTCCTGCAGCCGTCGATCAGAGATGGTGACCAGGATCAGCCAGGGGTTGGCCGTCGCCTCCCAGAGTTTGGGGGCCACCTGCCGCCACAATGTATCGGCGCCATGGTTCCAGCTCCAGCGCAGATCCAGCGCCAGTATCGCCAGTCCCTGCAAGGGCCCGGGCAGAGCACGGGGGAAATAGTAATCGGTTTGCATGATTCCGGACTCCATAGTCAAGCGCTACATCCTCAGCCTGCTCAGGCCAGTACAGGAAACAGGCCCCGCAAGCCATTGGCGATAAACTCAACTGCAATCGCCGCCAGGATCAGTCCCATGATGCGCGTGAAAATATTGATTCCCGTAGCGCTGACATGACTGGCTATCCATGGAGACAAACGCAGCACCCCCCACACCATCAGGCTCAACAACAGAATACCCACAGCGATGATCAGATAGTGAGAAACGGCAGTCGACCTGTGCGCCGCCAGGATCACAGCACTGATCGCTCCCGGACCGGCCAGCAATGGCATGGCCAGCGGCACTACACCAACAGACTCCTTGTCGATGGACTCCTCGGCCTCTTCTGCTGTCTGCCTTACCCGGCTGGTTTTTGCATGCAGCATGGCGATGGCCATCAGCAAGATCAATATTCCTCCCCCCACCCGGAACGAGTCGATAGAGATTCCGAAAAAGTGCAACAGCTGTTCGCCCAGAAGAAGGGTTACCAGCAATATAATCAACACTGCAACAGCAACCTGATTGATGGTCTTTCTGCGTTGGCTGCTCTCCTCGTCCGCTGTCATGCTGATAAACAGTGGAATCGCCCCAAACGGGTTCACAATCGCCAGCAACCCGACAAATATTTTTATGTATTCCGCAGATTCAAGCATGGTCTCTGTTTCCCAGGCACTCCATCAATAGGATAGCTTATTGGTAAAAAATGACATGACAGATTATTTTGTAACTATTCAGCATAGTATGAAACAAGCCGGTAACTGTTCAGATTGCCCCTGAAATTCGTCAGTTCAAGGCGAAAAATGGGAGTTTACGCGTGTAAATGACCGTTTTTCAACGCAGAAATGGCGGATTTCAGGGGTGAGCTGAATAGT
>WFVH01000067.1 GCA_015491735.1 Gammaproteobacteria bacterium | reverse complement strand
CATCACCCCTTCTTTCGAAAAGGGGCGAGGCGGGCGGTTTGTTGACATTTGGCAAAAGATTTTTTTTGCGCTTTGATGTAGAATTCTCCGGCTATTCGCGTGCTTTTTATACGCCTATAATGCGAGAGGTAATAGCCGCCGGAAACAAAAAAAGACTGCTCCGTTGGCAAGAGCACCAACACCGGACCAGCCTGTTATTGAAACCCCTGGCCATGCGACTCCAGAAGAGAGAACGTCGTGTGACAGTCTGCTGAATAGAGTATATGTAGGATGTAAATTGTTGTTGCCGGGTTAACAATCCCCTGTAAGCGCCGGCTATTTGGAGCAGCAATACGCTAAATGGCGCCCCAGACACGATTCGAACGTGTGACCTTCCCCTTAGGAGGGGGACGCTCTATCCAGCTGAGCTACTGGGGCCGTCTCGAGCAGAAGGGAAGCATTCTATGAGTTTGCCTGAGAGAGAGCAAGTTCCTATCGCTTGATCAACTGTTGAGCAAGTAACGTAATCGGATGAATAACTTCTGCAGTAATATTTTTCTTTCGAAAGGCAGCCATAAAATGCAGGGCGCAACCGATATTCGTGGTTGTTATGATATCGGGATTGAGTTGTTTAATGGCGTCTGTTTTGGGTGTGATCAAGGCGTCGGAGATATCGGGATGGCGTAGCAGGTACTCTCCAGCGGCACCACAACAGTGTTGATTTCCTGGTAGTTCCCTGATTTTCACCTGAGGAATTCTTTTTATCAGCGTTATGGTTTTATCCGGTTGATGCCGGGGATGTTTCATGCTGCATGGAGTATGAACTGCCACAGTTCTTCTCAATGGTTTCATCGGAATATCATTGTGTTCTGCAACCCGGTCTATGAACTGACAAATTTCATGTGAATTGTCAGAGAAGTGCCGTGCCTGTTCTTGTTGCTCCCTGGTTAGCCCCGGCAGCTTCTTGTATTCCAGAAGCTGTGTTCCGCAGCCGCTGGCGAAATAGATAATTGCATCCCACTGGTTTGACTGGAAGCTTTTCAGATTACGATGCGCCAGCATATGCGCCTTTCTGATATCGCCACCATGGAGATGCATAATCCCGCAGCACTCTTGTTCTGCTGGAATGGTTACGCTATAGCCAAGATGGGTCAGTAGTTTTAGGGCGGCAGCCACTGTATCTTCTTCTATTATTTTTCCTGTACACCCCGTAAACAGCGCGATCTTGCCCCGTTCTTGCTTCAACGCCGGATAGTGTTGCCGCCATCGCCGTCTACGCGGCAGTTTTGGTACAAACTGTTCCAACTGGCGGAGCGCGGTTGGTCTGGGCAGTGAGCAGGTGCGGACAAATGTTTGTAGTCCGCTGCGCTGGTAGAGAGATATGAGGGGACGCCAGCGCCGCAGGCGTGCGAGATTGTCCAGGATGGTATCCGCTTGGGAGAGGGGAGAGAATGCTCCTTTTTTGCTTGTCATCTCCCTTGCTGCATCAATGAGTTCCCCGTAGGGAACACCCGCGGGACAGGCATACTCGCACGCTCTGCACACCAGGCAGTTATCGAGGTGCGATTCCAGTCGGGATGTCAGTGAAAGTTTGCCTGCCGCCACGGCTTGCATCAGGGCAATGCGGCCTCGTGGCGATTCGTTTTCTTCATTGAACAGTCTGTAGGTGGGGCACGACGGCAGACACAGGCCGCACATGACACATTGATCGGCCTTATCCAGGGGAAATTCGGTTGGTGATGATTCATTCATGAAGTAGAATGGGTTGCGCGCCTCGCTACAGACTGATTTCCGATTCTATCATTATTGGATATACCCGGAACAATAGACAAGAGAAGGTGTGCCATGACTCCAGAAACATGGTGGTCTCCAGAATGCTTGTTCTGGCGGAGGATGAGTGATGAAAGAGAGTTATTTTCAGTATCATCTCTTTTTTTGTACAAACAGACGTGATGATGGAATGCCTTGCTGTGGCGACCATTCAGCGCGCGAGTTCAGGGATCGGGCCAAGCAGCGGGTCAAGGAGCTGGGTAGCGCTATAACCGGGAACGTGCGTGTAAATGTTGCGGGCTGCCTAAACCGCTGTGGGGAGGGTCCTGTATTGGTGGTTTATCCTCAAGGAGTCTGGTACCGCTACGAGACATGGGAAGATCTTGAAGAGATTATTTCGGAGCATCTGTGTAAAGGACGTGCAGTGGCGCGATTGAAGATCTGATGGCCAACGAACTTGAGGTTTCTGGCCCGCTGCCAGGGCGCTCGCCAGACGTTTCGAGAGAGAATCTGCTGCTGTCTGGCCCGCAGGGGAATCTTGAGGCATCCCTATCTTATCCCGACACCACTGCCGAGAAAGCCGCTACCGTTGTAATCTGCCACCCGCATCCACTCCACGGTGGCAGCATGGCCAACAAGGTGGTGGGCACCCTCTGCGAAACCTTCAACAGTATGGGAGTGCCCGCACTGCGCTTCAATTTTCGGGGTGTGGGCCAGAGCGACGGGCGGTTTGATGAAGGGAGGGGGGAGTCCGAAGATCTCCGGGCCATAGCCTGCTGGGTGCGGACGCGCTATCCTTCCGCACCCCTGTGGGTTGCTGGTTTCTCCTTTGGTGCTTATGTGGCCATGCGTGCTCAGCCAGTTGTCAGCGCGCAGCGTCTCTTGCTGGTCGCGCCACCCGTATCACTGTTCGATTTTGAAAATCTGCCTCCCGTCACGGTACCCTGGATGGTCATTCAGGGCGATCGTGACGAGGTTGTCGATGTCCATCTGGTCAAGGAGTGGGTCCGGTTGCACCCCTGCCGGCCCCTGTTTCGTTTAATGGCGGATACGGATCACTTTTTTCATGGTAGACTGAATCGCCTTCGAAAGACGATAAGGGCTGTCTGGGGCCGGCAGTCCTGAATACAGATGCCCGGTTTACAAGTGCCAGATCCGGGCTTTTATCCCGTCTGAACAGATGGATATTGGAGTGAGGCAAGGTTAGACCTTGACCTTGCCAGGACTTTATATGAAACTAACCCCGCGCAATCAACGGGGTTTTGATGGCGAGTGACGAGACGGGCCTGGCGTCGATACAGTAAACGTTCTGTGCGTCACGGGTAATTGGCCACTTCGATTTGGATAACGACACAATCCAGGCAGAACCGGGAGACGATGATTATGAGTGCAGACGCTGTTGATACCAGCAAACGCAGGTTTTTGACCGCTGCCACGGCTGTGGTGGGTGGTGTCGGAACCGCTTTTGTACTGGTTCCTTTTATATCTGCCTGGAGTCCCAGTGCCAAGGCCAGGGCTGCAGGTGCTCCGGTAGAAGCGGACATCAGCAAGCTTGAACCGGGCCAGATGATGACCGTCGAGTGGCGCGGAAAACCCATCTGGATTGTCCATCGGACAGAACAGAACCTGAAAGATCTGCCTACCCTCAATGACCAGCTGCTGGATCCGGCCTCCGAAATGCCGCAGCAGCCAGAGTATTGCAAGAACGAGTATCGCTCACGCAAGCCGGAGTATCTGGTGGCTGTCGGTATATGTACTCATCTGGGTTGTTCTCCTACCTACCGCCCGGAGATGGCTCCTGACGATCTGGGTGCTGATTGGAAGGGGGGGTTTTTCTGTCCCTGCCATGGTTCGCGCTTCGATCTCGCCACGCGGGTCTATCTGGGTTTTCCCGCACCTAAAAATCTGGAAATCCCACCCTATTACTATCTGTCCGATACCAGAATACTGGTTGGTGAAGACGGGGAGGCTGCCTAAATGAGCTTACTATCCTGGATCGATGAACGTTACCCGTTGCTCAAGGTGTGGAATGAGCACCTGGCCCAATACTACGCGCCGAAAAACTTTAATTTTTGGTATTTTTTCGGCTCTTTGGCCATGTTGGCGCTGGTCAACCAGATCCTCACCGGCGTCTGGCTGGCGATGAGTTATAAGCCCGATGCCAATCTGGCTTTCGGCTCGGTAGAATACATCATGCGTGATGTAAACTGGGGCTGGCTGATTCGGTACATGCACTCTACCGGAGCCTCGGCCTTCTTTATCGTCATCTACCTGCACATGTTCCGTGGCCTGATATACGGTTCATACCGTCAGCCCCGTGAGCTGTTGTGGATAATCGGCGTAATCATCTACATCCTGATGATGGCTACTGCTTTTATGGGCTATCTGCTGCCATGGGGGCAGATGTCTTTCTGGGGGGCGCAGGTCATCGTTAACCTGTTTACCGCCGTTCCGGTCGTGGGAGAGGATCTGGGCGTCTGGATCCGGGGTGACTATGTTATTTCCGATGCCACCTTGAATCGCTTTTTCGCCCTGCATTTCCTGTTACCCTTTTTACTGGCGGCCGTTGTATTCATTCATATCGTAGCCCTGCATAAGGTTGGCTCCAATAATCCCGACGGTATCGAGATCAAAAAGGGACCCAAAGGAAACAAATGGAGTGACTCGGCACCGGCTGACGGGATTCCATTTCATCCCTATTACTCTGTCAAAGATATCGTGGGGGTCGTAGGTTTTCTGTTTCTCTTCGCACTGGTGCTGTTCTTTGCGCCGGAAATGGGCGGCTTTTTCCTGGAGTACCCCAATTTTGAGCCAGCCAATCCGATGAAGACGCCAGAGCATATTGCGCCTGTTTGGTACTTTACCCCGTTCTACGCCATATTGAGGGCGGTGCCTTCCATCGCCGGTTCAGCGTTCCCGGGGGTCGTAGCGATGGGGGCATCCATAGCGCTGTTTTTCTTCTTGCCGTGGCTGGATCGCAGCCCGGTAAAGTCGATCCGCTATAAGGGTATTATCTTCAAGGCCTGGATTGCCATCTTTGTGGTCTCTTTCATCATACTCGGGTATCTGGGCGTGCAGCCATCGACGCCCGGCAAGACGCTGCTTGCGCAGATTTGTACTATCCTGTACTTCGCGTTCTTCCTGCTGATGCCGATCTATAGCAAGATGGACAAGACGAAACCAGTACCAGAGAGGGTGACCAAATGAAGAAGCTGATTGTTTTGTTTCTGATGGTGGTGATGCCGGCTCTCGGGCTGGCGGCCGGTGGCAACGTCCATCTTGAGGAGGCGGACATTGATCCAACCGATCAAGCGTCGCTGCAGCGGGGTGCCAAGTTCTTTGTCAACTACTGCCTGGGTTGTCACTCGGCCAAGTATCAACGCTACAATCGCATGGCGCAGGATATCGGCCTGACGGAAGAGCAGGTGAAGGCCAATTTGATGTTTACTACAGACAAAATTGGCGACACGATGGAGATAGCGATGAGTCCCGATGCCGCCAACCGGTATTTTGGCACCACACCGCCCGATCTGAGTTTGATAGCCCGGTCGCGGGGCGTGGATTGGCTCTATACCTATCTGCGAAGCTTCTATATTGATGAGTCGCGGCCTTTCGGGGTGAATAACATTGTATTCAAAGATGTCGGCATGCCTCATGTCATGCTGGATTTGCAAGGGTGGCAGAAGGCTGTCTTCAGGGAAAATGAGCATGGGGGGGAGCCCGTATTTGAGCGTTTCGAGCTGGTCAAGCCGGGCGCCATGACCCCTGAACAGTTTGATGGTGCGCTGCTCGATCTGGTCAATTTTCTCGACTATGTTGGAGAACCCTACAAGCTGGAGCGTCAACGGCTTGGGGTCAAGGTGTTGCTTTTCCTTGCGTTCTTCTTCGTGATAGCCTACCTGTTGAAGAAAGAGTACTGGAAAGATGTTCACTGACCGTATTGTCCGGGTGGGATCCTGCGGCCGGTCTCACAATTTTGTATTTTGTTAAAACAGAAGGTCCAAAGCAAAGGGGGGGGAAACCCCCTTTGCTTTTTGGGTTGATGTGGCAGTGCTCGTACGTTGTCATGCAGGCTTTGCAGGAGCACGGTTGATGATGCCGTTTGCCGCGACGGGTGTTTGCAACGGATACAAGGAGAATCATTGATATGACGGCGATTGCCAACCGGCGTACTATAATGACCCTTTTTTCCGGCGATACAGATATCGATAGCCATCGGGTGCGTATCGTACTGGCGGAAAAAGGTATCAGCGTCGACATTACCGATGTGACTCCGGATGACTTGCCAGAGGACTTGATTGATCTGAACCCCTATAATTCAGTGCCAACGCTGGTCGACCGGGAGTTGGTATTGTTCGAGCCGGCCGTGATTGTGGAGTATTTGGATGAACGTTTTCCTCATCCGCCTTTGATGGCTGTTGACCCTGTGTCGCGCGCTCAGAGCCGGTTGATGTTTTATCGTATCAGAAATGATTGGGACGAAACCGTTCGGAGGCTGTCTGCTACGAATGACAAACTTGCCGCCAAACTGCGCAAGGAGCTAAGGGATAGTCTGACCGCGATCGCTCCGCTTTTCAGTCGGCAGCCCTTTTTTCTCAGCGAAGAGTATTCGCTGGTGGATTGCGCCATTGCCCCGCTATTGTGGCGCCTCCCCTTTGTTGGTGTTTCTCTGCCTCCACAGGCCAAACCGTTGATGGATTATGCTGAGAAGCTGTTTGCCCGGGAAAGTTTTCAGCGAAGCCTGACCGAGGCCGAGAAAGAGATGCAAGGGGGGTGAGCAAGATGACCTCGAGCCGTCCTTATCTGATAAGAGCGATTTACGACTGGGTCGTGGATAATGGCATGACCCCCTATCTGCTGGTGAATGCCGATGGCGAAGGGGTTAGTGTTCCGCAGCAGTACGTTGACAACGGTAAAATCGTATTGAACATTGCCCCCGGTGCGGTTAGCTCGCTTTCGCTTGGAAAGGAATTTATCGAGTTTGGCGCCCGCTTTGGAGGCGTTGCTACTGCGTTGATGATACCGGTAACGGCGGTACTGGCGATCTATGCGCGGGAGAACGGGCAGGGCATGATGTTCAATGAGACGGACAGGAGTGGGGATGGGGATGACGTGGCGCCGGAAGGCCCGGAACCCTCCTCCCGATCCCACCTTAAAGTGATTAAATAGGGAACTGCCCAGCTTCCCTCTAACCGTCAGTTCGAGTTGCGCTTACAAGTTGGATCCGTGCCATTTTTCAGCACAGAAATGGTGGATTTCAGGGGCAAGCCGAGCAGTTCCTTTCAGATTCTGTTGCCTGCTGGGTAGTTATTGAAATAGCGGCTCTTCCCTTTTTCCGATTAGGGAAATAACTTGCCCGGATTGAGAATGCCGCCTGGGTCGAACTGTTTTTTGATCTGTTTCATCAGCGTCAACGTGGCAGGGGATATCTCTTTGGTAATGAATGCTCTTTTATCGACCCCAATCCCATGCTCTCCGGATAACGTACCGTCAACTTTTAACACGAGATCGAATATCTCATCGAGACAGGATTTGGCGCGCGTGAGTTGTTGCTGATCCGCCGGATCGATCAGCAGATTGACATGGATGTTGCCATTTCCTGCGTGCCCAAAATTGATAATGGTGATATCGAACTTCCGCGCGAGTTGATCCAGCCCTGTGACAAGTTCCGCCATCCGCGATACGGGTACTACCACGTCTTCATTTATCTTTTTCGGCGCCACGGTGCGCAGGGCGGGAGACAGTGCTTTCCGCATTGCCCATAGTGAGGCAGTTTCCTGGTGGTTGCGCGCTGTCATGAACTCTATGAGTCCCGTTCCGCTGGCAGCGTTGGTCACCAATTCGCTGGCGGCATCGATACCGGCCTCTATTCCATCCACTTCTATCATTAACAGGGCGCCGGCGTCTGCCGGCATGGCGATGTTGCTGTGATTGCGGATCATGTTGAGGGCATTGGCATCAATGAACTCCAGTGCCGAGGGTGTAATCGGTTGCGCCATGATACGCGATACTGCTGCGGCAGCTGACCGGATGTCCTGATAAATGGCGCGCATGGTGCGCTTGGTTTGCGCCAGCGGAAGCAGTTTAAGCGTGGCTTCGGTAATGATCGCCAGTGTCCCCTCAGAACCGACGATAAGCCGTGTCAAGTCATAACCAACGACCCCCTTGCTGGTGCGGACGCCGGTGCGGATCTCTTCGCCGGCTCCCGTGACAGCACGCAAGCCGAGAACATTTTCCCGCGGCGTTCCGTACTTGACGGCACGTGGGCCGGCGGAGTTATAGGCCAGATTTCCGCCCACGGTGCAAAAAGCGGCGCTGGTTGGATCGGGAGCCCAGAAAAAACCGTCTTGCCCGGCTTTATCCTGCACAGCGGCATTGATGACGCCCGGTTCTACCTGTATGTAACGATCTTCAGGAGCGTAGTGCAGAACGCGGTCCATCCGTTCACAAGAAAGTACAACGCCATGATACAGGGGAACGGCTCCTCCCGGGGTTCCTGTTGCCCGGCCTCTTGGTGTCAGTGGAACAGAAAACCGGTTACATAGACGGATGATATCTCTCACCTCCCGGTGGGAGGTGGGGAGCGCTACGGCGGAAGGGGGTACCTGGCGGCGGCTGTTATCGTAGCCGTACACCCAGGTGTCGGCCGGATCGGTAAGCAGTTTGCCGTGGCGAAGTGCGCGCGCCAACTGTTCGAGAAACGGTGAAGGTAGATGATGATCGGCGTGCTCAGGTTCGAAAGGCATCTTTTATCCACCGGATATTGCATGCCGGCTGCAGGGTGATGACATCAAACCGGGCGGGGCGGTTTGCTTGCCGCGGATTGGTTTGCAGGTAATGGCCTGCGGCTGCGATAATTCGGGCCTGTTTGCGGGAGTCCACTGTTTCGGCTCCGGAGCCGAACCGGCTGCGGGAGCGGTAACGGACTTCGATGAACACCAGCGTACCGTTGTCTCCCATTATCAGGTCGATTTCACCGTATCGGCAGCGGTAGTTGGTGGTATATAGCGCCAACCCCTTCGATTGCAGATAGCTGCAGGCGCGCTCTTCGGCCAGTTGTCCCTGCTTCAGGCTTGCCGAACTCATTCGGTGAGGGTAGCAGATGCCGGTAAAAGGCGGGGAATACCACGCTCAAATAGGGCCCACAATAGCTGCCGGTGAAGGCGGCCGTTTTCATCCATCATCAGCATGCCGGTTTCTCCAGCAAAGCGCTCATAAGGTTGACTCTGCAATGAAGCCAGTACCGGAATGACATTATAGGCATCGACACCCAGTGCGTACAGGCGGTCGATCTGGGAGCCACGCGAAATGGAAAAACCTTTTCTAACGCGCTTTCTCAGTTTCCTGTTGCCGTTGTCAATATCCAGAATCCAGGGCATATCACAAAACAGGATGTTATTCAGGTCGCTATCTTTCGATGGATCCGGTTTGCCCGTGTAGGCGTTCGATGTCGAGTAGATCGGTATCTCTCCAGCGTCGTGGAAGCGCATCTGCGGGCGGAGTTGACGCAACTGGGCCGGGTACCCCGCCATGAATACAGCATCGACCCCGATGGGTGGTTCGGTTTCCGTATTTTCCTCTTCGTCTTCCGGGACGACGGTGCTTGGAACCGCGTCGATGGCTGGCATGCTGTCTACTGCGGTTTTGAGCATCCGGGCAACGGGGGTAGAGAAGTCCTGTCCACCGTTGTCATACGTCTGAACAGCCACGATCTGGCTGCCGTTCTTCTCCCACTCGGAAATGAAGGCGTTGGCTACCCGCTCTCCCCAAGGGATATCAGGGTAGATGACGCCAACCCGGTTATGCCCATCTGCCCACATGCGTCTTGCAGCCTGCCGCGCTTCGTCTTCAGGAGCGAGCCCGAGCTGGAACAGGTTTCCGGTCAGATCCGGATGATGATTGGAATCCAGATAATTCAGGGCCAGCGTTGGGATGGAGATGGCCCCCGAACTCGCTAGCCGGGCAAGATGTGTTTTGCTCAGCGGACCGACAATCAGCTCGGCGCCATCGGCTACTGCCTGCTGATATACTGCGTGGATATCAGCCGCGCCGTTTGAATCATAGATCCGTATCGACTGCTGGCGACCCTGCTCCGGCTGATTACCCGCATAGTAAGCGGCGATAAAGCCGTTTTGTACCGCCTCCCCGGCTGGTTTCAGATTTCCGCTTAGCGGTAAAAGCAGTGCGATGGTTGCCGGCTGCAGGGCGACTGCCTGGCTGCTCTGGTCGTACAGCGCGTTCAGGATTGCGCCTCCGGCCGGATGATTGGGGTATTTCGTCCGCCACTGATCCAGCTGCTTGCGCATTTGGAGAGGATTGAAGCGGACGGCCTTGGAGATTCGCATCAGCTCAATCCAGCCTCTCAGTTCAATGGGGAGCGGCAGGTTTCTTGTATCATCGAGTGCCTGTTTATCGGTTTTGGACAGTGACTGCCAAATCGCCTGGTGATTGTTGTCAATGGCATCGGATCCGGTGAGCAAATGCTCCAGTGCGACCCTCTCCCGGGCGCTGAGCAGATGTTTTCCTTCCATGGCGAAAGCGGTAGCCCGCAAACGGTGGTAATCCGCTTGTCTGTCAGCCGCTGTGCCTGCGGGGAGTGGGGAGGCAAGGAGTTGCAGCGTTTCCCCGGGTTTGCGTTCGAGAATCGCAATATAGGCGCTTGTCAAACGTCTGCGCAGTCGCTGAGATGCATTCAGCGAGGCTTCAGGAATAGCCTCGAGAATTTGCCGGGCATGCCAGGTGAAACTGCCCAGTGCCAGGATGTTGGCGGCTCTCAACTGGTAATCTTGCCGCGCAGGAGCAGAAGATTTGGTGGCGAGCTGGATATATTCACGGGCCAATTCAAAGTAACGCTGGCGCTCTGCTACCGTTTCGGCTGGAGTAACCGGGTCGGCCTGCTCCGGCTGTGACAGGGGTGGGGGTGTCGTTGCGCAGGAGCTCAGTCCCAGCACAACAAGGAGAAATGAGAAGGCAATATAGTAATTCGGCATGACTTGAATACGATAACTTGTTAAATTGGCGACAAAATAGTTGTTGTTAGCCCGATGGCGTTGTTATGCCGGGTTGAAATCCATCGCTCGCCCATTGTAAGCAAGAATGACTTCCGAGACCATCCCCTTGCCAGGTACGCTCTACGTGGTAGCCACCCCTATCGGTAATCTCGCCGATATCACGTACCGGGCCGTCGCCATATTAGCGGAGGTGCAACTCATTGCGACCGAAGATACACGTCACAGCATGCGCTTGCTGCAGCACTATGGTATCAAAACGCCCTGTATTGCCTTGCATGACCACAATGAACGGCAGCGGACGCCAAAGCTGATAGAGCGATTGGAGAGAGGGGACGCCATTGCTTTGATATCCGACGCAGGAACGCCGTTGATCAGCGATCCCGGCTTTGGTTTGGTGAAAACGGCGCGTGAACGGGGGTTGCCCGTGGTCCCGGTACCCGGGCCAAGCGCTGTTCTAGCCGCTTTGTCAGTGGCGGGGATACCTGTCGACAGGTTCTGTTTCGAGGGGTTTCTGCCGGCCAAATCCGGCGCCCGAAGGAAACGGTTGCAAGAGCTGAACAGTGAGTCACGAACCCTGGTATTTTATGAATCCCCTCACCGTATCACCGCTGCGCTGCAACAGATGAAAACCGTTTTTGGTGGCGAACGGCGGGGCGTCGTTGCCCGTGAGCTGACCAAAACCTTTGAAACCATCCATAGTGACTCTCTGGAAAATCTGCTCCTGTGGATAGCCGCGGACGATAATCAGCGCCGTGGCGAATTTGTGCTGCTCGTGGAGGGAGCGCAGAAACAAGCGACTACCCGGGAACCCGCTGCCGAGGCGTCAAGAGTGGCGGAGATCCTGTCCTTGGAGCTACCCCCCGGACAGGCGGCGGCGCTGGCGGCGAAAATCACCGGTGAAAAGAAGAGCCGGTTATATCGCCACCTGCTTGGACAGAATCGGCGTGCAGATACAGGCAGCCTTGATGAAAAAGATCAATGATCCGGTTTTCTGCGCTATAATAGCGAAGGAGAGTCGGCCAGGCAGTCGCTGTGTCCGCAAGGGCAGGGAGGAAAGTCCGGGCTCCAGAGGGCGAGGCGCCAGGTAACCCCTGGGGGGCGAGAGCCTACGGAAAGTGCCACAGAAAAGATACCGCCTAAGCATCTTTGATTGGTGCCGGTAAGGGTGAAATGGTGCGGTAAGAGCGCACCGCGCCGGTGGTAACACCGGTGGCAGGGTAAACCCCGCCTGGAGCAAGACCAAATAGGGGAACGAGCTTTGCGATGCGTGGCCCGCGCAGTTCCCGGGTAGGTTGCTTGAGGTGCATGGTGACGTGTATCCTAGATGAATGACTGTCCGAGACAGAACCCGGCTTATCGGCTGGCTCTCGCTTTCCTTGTGTGAATGTTTGCCGCGAAAGATCGCGCTGTTTACTGGCTATCGAACAGCAATGGGTACCGTACCGGCCCAGGTCGGCAAGAGGTAACGGGCGCCTTTTTTCTGTACTGTCTGCCCGGCCGCTCGTCTCGGAAGCCGAAAAATCTTTTTTCCCCGCCGGTTTCACCGCAATCGCCTGTTGAAGAAACTTCTCTAGATTCTACTGCACCTTTTATCACTAACTTTCTGTTTTTAAACACCGCCAATTTTTTGCCTGTCCGCGTGTCCCCCATCGAGACTCTCTGGTCAGCTAAGTCTTTGTGTGCAAAGCAAGATTTTTTGCTTTTTCCTGCTGATTTTCTCTTGACCTGAATGGTTTGTGCTCCTATAGTGTGACAAAGGAGTAACAAAGTGGATCAAAGTGGGAGAAAATGGATCCGTATCGATTCAGACTAAGGGGAACAAAATTTGTTACGGGGACTGAACGCGCTCACGCTGGACGGTAAAGGGCGGATGGCTATCCCTACCAAGTATCGTGAGCAGCTACAGGATAACGGTGACCGTCAACTGGTCGTTACAGTGGATCCGAATGATCCCTGTTTGCTGCTGTATCCCCAGCCTGAATGGGAAGTGATAGAGCGAAAGCTGGTGCGTTTGCCCGCGCTCAACAAACAGACCCGGAAACTTCAACGCCTGTTGCTGGGTCACGCAACGGAAGTGGAGATGGACGGTGCTGGCCGGGTACTGCTGCAGCCCTTGTTGCGCAAGTTTGTCGGTTTGGAAAAACGGGTGATGCTGGTGGGGCAGGGCAACAAGTTTGAATTGTGGGACGAACTTCGTTGGAGTGAGTGCCGGGAGCAGTGGCTGGCGGAGGATGACAGCGAGCTGGCTGCCGACCTGGAAACGCTGTCTCTTTGATATATGAGGAATGGTTTTGGACATCATCCGGTATTGCTGGATGAGGTACTGGATGGCTTGAACATCCAGACAGACGGTAACTACATTGATGCCACGTTCGGCCGGGGGGGGCATGCGGGCATGATATTGCAAAAACTGGGGCCGAAAGGGCGGCTGCTGGCTATTGACAAGGATCCGGAGGCTATCCGGGTGGCGAAAGAGCGTTTCGGGGAGGAGCGGCGTTTTTCCATACGGCAAGGCTCTTTCACGATGCTGAACGAAGTGGCGCGGCAATGCGGCTGGCTCGGAAAGGTCAACGGGATATTACTGGATCTGGGGGTTTCGTCGCCGCAACTGGATGACGCCGATCGGGGGTTCAGTTTTCGCCGGGATGGGCCATTGGATATGCGGATGGATCCTGCAACCGGCATGACCGCCGCCCAATGGTTGGCAACGGCGGAGGAGAAGGAGATTGCCCGCGTACTGCGGGAGTATGGAGAGGAGCGCTACTCCCGGCGTATTGCCCGCAGTATCGTTGCGGCCCGTTCCGGCACGCCGGTGGTTCGTACGGCACAGCTCGCCAAGCTTGTCGCAGACAGCATCCCGCGCCGGGAACCGGGCAAGGATCCGGCAACGCGGAGCTTCCAGGCTATCCGGATCTATCTGAACCAGGAGCTGAGTGAACTGCGCAGGATGCTTCCACAGGCTTTACAGGTACTGGCTCCCGGTGGACGGCTGGCAGTACTCAGTTTCCATTCGCTGGAAGACCGGATAGTGAAGCGATTCATGCGCGAACAGATGAGGGGGGATGGGTACCCACCGGATTTGCCGGTTACCCAGGCACAGTTACAGCCCCGTTTGCGGTTGGTTGGGAAGGCCTGCCGGGCGGCTCCTGCTGAAGTGGCGGACAACCCCCGCGCCCGGAGCGCCGTACTCCGAATCGCGGAGCGATTGGGATGAGTGGCCGCGGCTTGTTGGTAGTCATGCTGGCGATCGCAGTGATGGGTAGCGCATTGGGCGTGGTCTACGCCAAATATCAGACGAGAAAACTGTTCGTGGAGCTGCAAACCCTGCAAAAAATCCGGGATGAGAGAAACGTGGAGTGGGGACAGCTGCAGCTGGAACAGAGCACCTGGGGTACAAACGCGCGGGTGGAAGGGATAGCGCGAAGTAAACTGGATATGATCATGCCACCCGTCGGCGCGGTCGTGTTTGTGAAGCCATGAAGACCAGCCAGACAAACTCCCTGCTTCGGGGGCGAATTCTGCTTGTGATGGTGGCGGTAGGGTGCGCCATGGCGGTATTGATGGCGCGCGGTGTGGAACTCCAGGTGCTGGACAAGGATTTTCTGCAGGAGGAGGGAACTGCCCGCCATCTCCGGGTGGTCTCCATAGCCGCCCACCGGGGAAGTATCCTCGATCGGAACGGCGAACCGCTTGCCGTCAGTACACCGGTAGACTCTGTATGGGTGGAACCCCGCGAATTTCTCACAGCCAAATCACAGTGGCCCCAACTGGCCGGGCTTTTGAATATGCCCTTGAATCAGCTGCACAAAATCATGGCAGGACGTGAGCAGCGTGGTTTTGTCTATATCAAGCGGCGCATCGCTCCGTCGCTGGCCGCCCAAGTGATGGCGCTGGAGATCGCGGGCGTATCGCTGCAGCGTGAATACCGCCGGTATTACCCTGCCGGCGAGGTGACCGGCCACCTGCTCGGTTTTACCAATGTAGACGATATCGGCCTGGAAGGGATTGAACTTGCCTATGACAAATGGCTGCGCGGAGTATCGGGCGCCAAGCGGGTAATCAAGGATCGGCTGGGGCATATCGTCGAAGATGTGGAGCGCATCCGCCGGCCGCAGCCGGGCCGGGATCTGCAGCTTACCATCGATCGGCGTGTTCAATACCTGGCTTACCGGGAGTTGTTGGCCGCAGTCAGGCGGCATAACGCACGTTCGGGTTCCGTCGTGATCCTGGATGCGCGGACCGCCAATGTGCTGGCGATGGTCAATCAGCCCGCGTTCAACCCAAACAACAGGCAGAAACTGAGTAGCGATCGTTACCGCAACCGGGCAGTCGCCGATATGTTTGAGCCGGGATCAACCATGAAACCGTTCACTATCGCTGCCGCTCTTCAGTCCGGTTCCTACACGCCTGGAACACCGATCAACACGGCGCCCGGCTATTTCAGGGTGGGTGGGCATACCGTAAGGGACAACCGCAACTATGGCCTGATCGATGTATCGACCGTCATTCAGAAGTCGAGCAATGTCGGGGCCAGCAAAATCGCCCTTACTCTCCCGCCGGAGCAGATTTGGCAGACGTTCCATCAGGTAGGTTTTGGCGAGCTGGCGGGGGTCGGGTTTCCGGGGGAGTCCAGTGGCGTATTCAATGATTATGATAGCTGGAGTGATCTGGAGCGGGCCACCCTTTCCTTCGGTTACGGGGTGGCGGTGACTCCCCTGCAACTGGCTCGCGCCTATACCGTGCTGGCCGGAGATGGGCGCTTGCGGCCGGTCTCCGTTGTGGAAGGTGAGCAGGATGTGATCCCAGAAGCTGAACCCCAGGTCTTCAGCCACCGGGTTCTCACCCAGGTTCGCACCATGATGGAGCGGGTGGTTTCCCGGGAGGGCACGGCCGTCAAGGCGCGCATTCCAGGATACCGCGTGGCCGGGAAGACCGGCACGGTGAGGAAGTCCGTGGCCGGTGGCTACTCCGAGGACCGCTATCTGTCCCTGTTTGCCGGCATGGCGCCGGCCAGCGATCCGCGTCTGGTGATGGTGGTGGTGATCGATGAACCTGGCGGTAAAGCTTTTTATGGGGGAGAGGTGGCCGCTCCGGTTTTCGCGAGAATCATGACCGGCGCGTTGCGGCTGCTCGCTGTTCCTCCTGATGCGCTGCCCTCCGCTGAGCGGCAGATGGCAGCCCTCATGGAGAAAGGATGATGATGGCGGCCCGGCAGATTCAACCGGAACTTCATCTGAGCCATCTGCTTGCTGGCGGTGTGGCGCTGCCCGCGGCGCATGATCCGGTTGTTACCGGTATTGCCCTGGATAGCCGCATGGTTCAGCCGGGCGACCTGTTTCTTGCTTTGCGTGGCAGTCGCGCCGATGGCCGGGAGTTTATCGACGCGGCTATTGGCAAGGGTGCTGTGGCGGTGATCGGGGAGTCATTGACCGGTGCGCGGATGGAGATCCGCCAGCGGGTTCCGTTGATTGCGATGCCGGATCTTCGCCAACGGGCAGGGGAGATTGCCGCCCGTTTCCATGGCAACCCCTCTGCCGCCATGCGGGTGATAGGGATAACCGGCACCAATGGCAAGACCTCCTGCAGCCATTTTCTCGCCCAGGCATTGGATGACCTGTCACCCACCGGCGTGATCGGGACACTCGGTAACGGCCTGTTCGGCGATCTGGAAGAGAGTGGCAACACTACTCCGGATCCGGTGAGCTTGCAGTCCTGGTTGGCGCGGTTCCGTGATCAGGAGGTCAATGATGTCGTCATGGAGGTCTCTTCTCACGCCCTGGAGCAGGGGCGGGTGCAGGGTGTCTGTTTTGCAGCAGCGCTGTTCACCAATCTGAGCCGTGATCATCTGGACTACCACGGGAGCATGGCCCGTTACGGCGCGGCCAAGCGCAAGTTGTTCAGCATGCCGGGTTTGCGCAGAGCGATCATCAACGCCGATGACAAGTTTGGCCGGGAAATGCTTGGCGATCTGGCGAAAAAGATGAAGGTGTGTGGTTATACCCTGGAAGGGCGACAGACGGCGGCACGGATGGTGGCGGGATCCGAGCTGCATCTGGATTCCACAGGCCTGCAGATGAAGATACGGACCCCGTGGGGGGATGGCGTATTGACCAGCTCCCTGCTGGGGCGTTTCAACGCCAGCAACCTGCTGGCCGTTCTGGCCACGTTGTTGATGCTGGATATGCCGCTGGAAAGGGCACTGCTCCGGTTGTCGCGGCTTGCTCCGGTTCCCGGGCGGATGGAGTCTTTTGGTGGTGGACGGGTTCCGCTGGTAGTCGTGGACTATGCCCACACCCCTGATGCGCTGGAGCAGGTACTGGTTGCGCTGCGCGAACACGGCGGACGCTTGTGGTGTGTCTTTGGCTGCGGTGGGGAACGGGATCGGGGCAAGCGCGCGCTGATGGGCGCTGTTGCCGGCCGGCATGCCGATCAGGTGGTGATCACTGATGACAATCCACGCAGCGAGGAGGCTGCGGCGATCGTCAATGATATTCTTGCCGGCGTTCCCGGTTATATCGATGTCGAGATTTGTCACGATCGGGCCGCAGCGATCACGGAAGCCATCCGACGGGCGTCCGCGAGCGATGTGGTGCTGGTGGCAGGCAAGGGGCACGAACAGTTCCAGCAGATCGGCAATCAGAAATACCCATTTTGTGATCGGGATGTGGTTCAGCGCGTGCTGGCGGAGCGGGGTAGCCGCAATGGCTGAGATGATGACGCTGGCGGCCCTCGCGAACCGGATTGGCGCCCGTTATCAGGGGGAGGATCTCCCTTTCCGCGGGGTCAGCACAGACAGCCGCTCCCTGCAGCCGGGTGACCTGTTTGTCGCTCTGCGAGGTCCCCGTTTCGATGGCCACGCCTTTGCCGGACAGGTTCAGGCGAAGGGTGCTGCTGCGTTGATGGTGGATCGGCCGCTGGATATTGCGCTGCCCCGCATCGAGGTGGAGAACACCCGGATCGGGCTGGGAGGTTTTGCCTCGGCGTGGCGCAACCAGTTCGAGCTGCCACTGGTGGCGGTCACCGGGAGCAACGGCAAGACCACGGTCAAGGAGATGCTGGCGGCAATCCTGGCGCAGCGGGGATCAGTGCTGGCGACCCGGGGCAATTTCAACAATGATATCGGTGTGCCGCTGACCCTGCTGCGGCTGCGACCGGAACACCGGGCCGCCGTGATCGAGATGGGGGCCAACCGTGCAGGGGAGATCGCGTTGTTGACCGGGCTGGCCCGGCCTGCGGTTGCGCTGATAACCAACGCAGCGGCGGCGCATCTGGAAGGCTTTGGCTCCCTTGAGGGCGTAGCGCAGGCGAAAGGTGAGATCTACAGCGGACTGGGGAGTGATGGAGCGGCGATTGTTAATGCTGACGATACATTCGCAGAGCTGTGGTTGACGATGAACCGGGAGAGAAGGGTTACCACCTTCGGCCTGGAACGGGATGCCGACGTGACTGCGCAGTGGGAAGGCGGCGTGAACGGCAGCCAACTGGCGATCGAGACTCCCCGGGGCGGTATCGAATTGAATCTGCGCCTGTCCGGGCAACACAATGTGATGAATGCACTGGCAGCGACGGCGGCGGCCCTGGCAATGGGGGTCGAACGGGACGCTATCCGGAACGGCCTGGAGAGCATGGTTCCGGTGCCGGGGCGGCTGGAGAGCAAACAGGGCGCCTCCGGCATTCGCGTTATCGATGACAGTTACAACGCCAACCCGGCCTCTCTGGAGGCTGCTCTGAAGGTGCTGTCGACGGCAAAAGGCACGCGCTGCCTGGTTCTGGGCGACATGTCAGAGTTGGGCAGCGATGCAGAGCGGATGCATGAGCAGATTGGAGGTGCGGCGCGTGCAAAGGGTATCGAACGGCTCTATGCCGTGGGCGAGCTGAGCCGTGCGGCGGCCAGGGCATTCGGCGCAGGCGGGTACCATTTTTCCGACCAGGAGCAGCTGATTTCCGCCTTGCAGGGGGAGCTGGGAGCGGAGGTGACACTACTGGTAAAGGGGTCGCGCATCATGCGGATGGAGCGGGTGGTGAATGCGCTGCTGAAAACCGGGGGAGGAGATTAGATGCTGCTCTATCTGACCGGGTATCTGGCCCAGTTCCACAGCGGTTTCAATGTGTTCCAGTACCTTACCCTGCGCGCAATCCTTGGGGTATTGACCGCGTTGGTCATCTCCTTCGTCGTGGGGCCATTGATGATTCGCCGCCTGAGCCGCTATCAGATCGGGCAGATGGTGCGCGATGATGGTCCGGAGAGCCACCTCAGCAAGGCCGGGACGCCAACGATGGGGGGGGCATTGATTCTGGTGGCCATCGGTATCAGTACCCTGTTGTGGTCGGATCTCGGCAATCGCTATGTAT
Organism: Gammaproteobacteria bacterium; assembly: GCA_015491735.1. Classification (GTDB taxonomy): domain Bacteria; phylum Pseudomonadota; class Gammaproteobacteria; order Thiohalospirales; family Thiohalospiraceae; genus DRMK01. The sequence goes on along the minus strand of WFVH01000067.1, from coordinate 31,731 downwards.
GGGTGGCGCTGCTGGTGACCTTTGCCTTCGGCGCCATCGGTTTCGTGGATGATTACAAAAAACTGGTGCAGCAGGATCCGCGCGGTCTGATCGCCCGTTACAAGTATTTGTGGCAGTCGGTAGCCGGCTTGTCGGCAGCGCTGTTTCTGTACTACACAGCAGAGAATCCGGTGGAGACGCAGCTTATCATCCCGTTCGTCAAGGATGTGGTGATCGATCTGGGGTTCGGCTATGTCCTGCTTACCTATCTCGTGATCGTGGGAAGCAGCAACTCGGTCAATCTTACCGACGGGCTGGATGGTCTGGCGATCCTGCCATCGGTGATGGTGGCCGGCGGGCTGGGGGTTTTCGCCTATCTGGCGGGCAATGCCGTATTTGCCAGGTATTTGGGTATTCCTTTCGTTCCGGGTGTGGGAGAGATGGTGGTGCTGTGCGGATCATTGATGGGGGCCGGCCTCGGCTTTCTCTGGTTCAACACCTATCCGGCCCAGGTATTCATGGGTGATGTGGGAGCGCTGGCGCTGGGTGCGGCGCTGGGGGTTATCGCGGTGCTGGTGCGTCAGGAGCTGGCGCTGATGATCATGGGCGGCGTGTTCGTCATGGAGACCGTCTCGGTGATTTTGCAGGTAGCCTCCTACAAACTCACCGGGCGGCGCATCTTCCGCATGGCGCCCCTGCATCATCATTTTGAGCTGAAAGGGTGGCCGGAACCGAGAGTGATTGTACGGTTCTGGATCATCACTATCATTCTGGTGCTGGTCGGGCTGGCCAGTTTGAAGATTCGGTGAGCGTTATGACACTGGAAAACCGCCAGCAACCGCATCCTCTACGGCAGCAGACAGTCATAATCGGTCTTGGCAAGACTGGTCTGGCGTGCGCCCGTTTTCTGGCCCGGCGTGGTGAAACGGTAACAGTGATGGACAGCCGCAGCCAGCCTCCCGCTCTGGCGCAGTTGCGTAAAGAGTTGCCCGATGCCGAGGTAATTGCCGGCGGCTTCGACGCGGCGTTGCTGAGCCGTGCTGCCCGCCTGGTGATTAGCCCCGGTGTTGCGTTGAGCGAACCGGCTATTGCCGCCGCCATTAACAGAGGGGTCGCAGTGGAGGGTGATATCGAGCTGTTTGCCCGCAATGCCAACGCCCCGGTCATTGCGATTACCGGCTCCAACGGCAAGAGCACCGTTACCGAACTGGTGGGGGAGATGGCTCGTCAAGCCGGAAAGCGGGTGCGGCTGGGGGGCAATCTCGGTACTCCGGCGCTGGATCTGCTGGTGGACGAGCCGCCTGACTTCTATGTGCTGGAGCTATCCAGTTTTCAGCTCGAGACAACCCGCCGTCTGAGTGCCCATGCTGCGGTGGTGCTCAATATCAGTGCTGATCACCAGGATCGCTATGCCGATCTGGACGAATACAGCCGCGCCAAACAGCGCATATACCAAGGTGACGGCCTTATGGTCGTCAATGCGGATGACAAACGGGTGATGAATATGGTGGATCACCGCCGCCCATCGGTGCGGTTTGGCACTGGCAAACCCCGGGCGGCTGATTATGGTCTGCGCAGCTCCAGCGGTGAAACGTGGCTGGCCAAGGGGGATGAGCTGATTCTGCCGGTGCGTGAGCTGCGCATTCCCGGCCGGCACAATCAACTCAATGCCCTGGCCGCACTGGCGCTTGGTGAGTCGATGGGGTTGCCGCGGGTGGCAATGGCCGATGCGCTGCGCAGTTTTCGCGGACTGGCACACCGAACCGAATGGGTGGCCGAAATCGGTGGCGTGAACTGGTACAACGATTCCAAGGCCACTAACGTCGGAGCCACGCTGGCCGCTCTCAACGGCCTGGAGGGGCAGGTGGTGCTGATCGCCGGAGGTGAAGGGAAAGGGGCCGACTTTTCCACGCTGTGCCAGGCGATTGCGGTCAAGGCGCGTGCGGTGATCCTGATGGGGCGTGACGCCTCGCTGATGGCCCGGGTTCTGGAGGGCATGGCGCCCGTGGAGTATGCCAGCCGGATGGATGATGCCGTGGCCCGGGCGCGGCGCTGGGCAGAACCGGGTGACAACGTGCTGCTCTCTCCAGCCTGTGCCAGCTTCGATATGTACAGTGGCTTTGAAGAGCGGGGCGAGGCGTTTATCGCCGCGGTGAACCGCCAGATACGGCAGGAGGGGTGATGGCGCAGGTGATCAGCGGACCCCCCCCCCGAAACCGGCCCGTTGCCGGGCGGATCGTCCGGCCGAAGCCGCAGCCGAAGTACGATCCATTCATCCTGACGGTAGCGCTGGCGTTACTGGGGTTGGGGTTGGTCATGGTTGGCTCCTCTTCCATCGGTATTGCGGATCGGGATTTCGGGATGCCGTTCCACTATCTGTTGCGCCAGAGCCTGTTTGTGCTGGCCGGGCTGGGGGCCGCGTGGCTGGTGATACAGGTTCCACTCAAGGTGTGGGAACAGGCCGGGCCGGTACTGCTGCTGCTCGGGTTTATGCTGCTGGTGCTGGTGCTGATCATTGGCCGGGAGGTCAACGGCAGTACCCGCTGGATATCGCTGGGGCCACTCAACTTGCAGGTATCGGAGTTTTTCAAGCTGTTTATGGTGATCTACCTGGCCGGTTACATCCAGCGGCATGAGGAGCAGGTCCGCACCCGCGTCGCGGGTTTCCTGAAGCCGATGGCGCTGCTGGGCGCAGCCTGTCTGCTGCTGTTGCTGGAGCCGGATTTTGGCGCTGCCGCCGTGTTGACGGTGACCGTGTTGGGAGTGCTGTTTCTGGCCGGCGTCCACTGGTGGCTGTTTGGCGTACTGGTTTTTGTGGTGGGTGGTCTGGCGGTTTTGCTGGCCATCTCCGCGCCCTACCGTTTGGAGAGAATGACAGCTTTTCTGAACCCGTGGGCGGATCCCTATGACAGCGGGTTCCAGCTTACCCAGGCTCTGATCGCATTTGGCCGCGGCGAGTGGTTTGGTGTTGGCTTGGGGGGTAGCGTGCAGAAGCTGTTCTATCTGCCGGAGGCCCATACGGATTTTCTGTTTGCTGTAATGGCGGAAGAGTTGGGTCTGGTGGCGGTAATCGTGGTAGTCGCCTTGTTCTCGCTGCTGATCTGGCGGGCGCTGCTGGTTGGCCGGGCGGCTTGGCTGGATGGCCGTTTCTTTGCAGCATTTCTGGCATACGGTATCGGTTTGGGCATCTGTTTGCAGGTGTTTGTCAACATAGGGGTAAACATGGGGATTCTGCCCACCAAGGGGCTGACCCTGCCGCTGATGAGCTACGGCGGCAGCAGCATTGTTGCCACCTGCGTGGCGGTAGCGCTGCTGCTGCGGGCCGAGCATGAAAACCGCTTCGATGAGAGTGGCAAGCCGCGTGAGGGTGAGCCATGGTAGAGCGGGTGCTGATCATGGCGGGTGGAACCGGGGGACATGTGTTTCCCGCCTTGGCGGTGGCGGACGCCATGCGTGAGCAGGGGATCGAGGTGAGCTGGATGGGTACCCGGCGCGGTCTGGAGGCGGCTGTGGTGCCGGCCGCCGGATTCGAAATTGATTTCGTCGCCATCAGCGGGGTGCGCGGCAAGCGGCTGCGGGGATGGCTGCTGGCCCCGTTCAAGCTGTCGGTGGCGACGGTCCAGGCCATACGCATCCTGTTACGGCGGCGCCCGGCCGTTGTGCTGGGAATGGGGGGGTTCGTCACCGGTCCGGGCGGGGTGGCGAGCTGGCTGTTGCGCAGGCCGCTGGTGATCCATGAGCAGAACGCCATTCCGGGGGTGACCAACCAGCTGCTGGCGCGCCTTGCCTCGCGGGTGCTGGAGGCTTTCCCCGATGCCTGTCTGACCCGTTTTCAGGCGGTGCATACCGGCAATCCGATCCGGCGGGAGATTACTGCTGTCCCTGATCCGGAGCAACGCTTCCGGCGGCGTACGGAACAGCCGCTGCGGATTCTGGTGATCGGCGGCAGTCTCGGTGCCCAGGTGCTCAACGAGATGGTGCCGCAGGCGGTGGCCTTGTTGCCGCGGCAGCGCCGCCCCCAACTCCGGCACCAAGCGGGTAAGGGCAAGGATGGGGCGACCCGCATCGCATACCGCGAGAGTGGAGTCGATGCACAGGTGGAGCCTTTTGTCACTGATATGGCGGAAGCCTATGGCTGGGCCGATCTGGTTATCTGCCGCGCCGGCGCCCTGACCGTATCGGAGCTGGCGGCAGTCGGCGTTGGCTCGCTGTTGGTTCCCTATCCCTACGCGGTAGATGACCACCAGACCCACAATGCAATGTATCTGGAAGATAGCGGCGCAGCGGTGACGATTCCCCAGTCCCGTCTGACGGTGGAGGGGTTGGCTGATCTGCTGCGGGAGTTTGTGGATGATGCCGCCCAGGGCCGCAAACGGCTCGGTGAAATGGCGGTCGCCGCGCGCCGACTGGCCAAGCCCGATGCGACCCGGCAGGTGATGGAGCAGTGTCTGGAGGTGGCCCGTGGTTGAGATGATGGATGTGGCGCATGAGGCCGAGAGCGGCCTGGGCCGGATCCGCCGGATCCATTTTGTCGGCGTCGGCGGTGTCGGCATGAGCGGAATTGCCGAAGTGCTGCAGAACCTGGGATACAAGGTTTCCGGCTCTGATCTGCGGGAGAGCGCCACGGTGAAGCGGTTGGCGGAGCTGGGAGTACGGATCGATCTTGGCCATGCCGGTGGCAACGTGCGCGGGGCCGATGTGGTCGTGATATCCACCGCTGTGGCGGCGGACAATCCCGAGGTGGCCGCAGCCCGTGAGCTGCGCATTCCGGTGGTGCGCCGGGCGGAGATGCTGGCGGAGCTGATGCGTTTCCGGTTTGGAATCGCGGTGGCCGGCACCCACGGCAAGACCACCACCACCAGCCTGATCGCCAGCCTGCTGGCCGAAGGGGGGCTGGATCCCACCTATGTGATTGGTGGTCAGTTGAACAGCTCCGGTGTCAACGCCCGCCTTGGAGCCAGCCGTTATCTGGTGGCGGAGGCGGACGAAAGTGATGCCTCTTTCCTCCACCTGCAGCCGATGATGGCGGTGGTGACCAACATCGATGCGGATCACATGGAGACCTACGGGGGTGATTTCGAGCGCCTGCGCCAGACCTTCATCGAGTTTCTGCACCATCTTCCCTTCTATGGGCTGGCGGTGCTGTGTATCGATGATCCGGTGGTGAACGCCCTGCTGCCGGAGGTGGCCAAGCCGGTGTTGACCTACGGCTTCGATGAGGCGGCGGATGTCCACGCATTCGACCTGAAACAGCAAGGGGCGCTTAGTATTTTCCAGGTGATCCTGCCGGGCCGGCGGCGGCCGTTGGAGATCACCCTCAATATGCCCGGCCGCCACAATGTACTCAATGCGCTGGCAGCCATCGCCGTGGCCAGCGAGCTGGGTGTGGGTGACGTGGCCATCAGCCAGGCGCTGGCCGCTTTTCAGGGGATTGGGCGGCGTTTCGTCATTCACGAGAACGTTGCCATCCCCGGCGGCAGTATCATGCTGGTGGATGACTACGGTCACCACCCTCGCGAGATCGAGGCGACCATCGATGCTATCAGCCACGGTTGGCCACAGCACCGTCTGGTGGTTGCCTTCCAGCCACACCGCTATACCCGCACCCGCGATCTGCTGGATGATTTTGCCCAGGTGCTCTCTACGGTCGATGCCCTGCTGGTGCTGGAGGTCTATCCGGCAGGGGAGAAGTCCATCGCCGGAGCGGACGGCCGCAGCCTGTGCCGGGCCATCCGCAGCCGAAGCCGGGTGGAACCGGTATTCGTGGAGCGGATCGATGATCTGGCACCGCTGCTGAAGGAGATTCTGCAGGACGGTGACATTCTGCTGACCTTGGGAGCCGGCAGCATTGGCGCCGCCGCCGGACGGCTGCCGGGCCAGCTCGGGGAGCAGCCGACATGATGGCTGCGACCTCCCGGGCGGCGCTGCGGGGCATTCTGCGGGAGGAGGAACCGATGGCGCGACACACCACCTGGCGGGTGGGTGGTCCGGCGCAACGTTTCTACGAGCCGGCAGACAGCGCCGATCTTGCTGCATTGCTGCAGACACTGCCGGCAGACGAGCCGCTGTTCTGGTTGGGAATGGGCAGCAACCTGCTGGTGCGTGATGGTGGTATTCGCGGCACCGTGATCCATACCACCAACCGGCTGGCCGCGCTGGATCGCCTGGATGGCGACCGGATTCGTGTCGGAGCCGGGGTGCCGTGCGCCAAGGTGGCTCGGTTCTGCGCCCGTGAGCGCTTGACCGGTGCGGAATTTCTGGCCGGTATTCCCGGCACCATGGGCGGAGCGTTGAAGATGAATGCCGGCGCCTTCGGTGGCGAGACCTGGCCGCTGGTAGCCGAGGTGGAGAGTGTCGAACGAAGTGGCGTATGCCACAGGCGCACGGCGGCAGACTACCGTATCGGCTATCGCTGTGTGCGTGGGCCTGAGGAGGAGTGGTTCACCACAGCTATCTTGCAGCTGCGCAGTGGTGATACGGAACAGGGGCAGCAACGTATCCGGCAACTGCTACAGCGGCGCGCCGCGACCCAACCCACCGGTCAGGCCAACGCCGGTTCGGTGTTCCGCAACCCGCCCGGTGACTACGCCGCACGGCTGATCGAGGCGGCAGGCTTGAAGGGCGCCTGTGTGGGCGGTGCTTGTGTGTCGCCGAAGCATGCCAATTTCATCATCAATACCGGCGGCGCCACGGCGGCGGATATCGAGGCGCTGATTGAACAGGTGGCCGCCACGGTGCTGGAGAGGCATGGGGTGGCGCTGCAGCGGGAGGTGCATATTGTGGGGGAGAGGCGGCGATGAGCGTGACCCGGTTTGGCAAGGTGGCGGTGCTGATGGGCGGTTGGTCCAGTGAGCGCGCGGTGTCGTTGAATAGCGGCTCAGCGGTACTGCAGGCGCTGCTCCGCCGGGGGGTGGATGCACACGGGATTGATGTTGGCCCCGGGGTCGCCCGGCAGTTGAGCGAGGGGGATTACCAGCGCGCCTTCGTGATGCTGCACGGGCGAGGGGGCGAGGATGGTGTTATCCAGGGGGTGCTGGAGTCGTTGGGAATCCCCTATACCGGCAGTGGGGTGCTGGGTTCGGCATTGAGCATGGACAAGGTGAAGAGTAAACAGATCTGGCAGGCAGCGGGTCTGCCCGCGCTGCCCTTTGAGCTGCTGCTGGAAGAGAGTAATCCGGCCAGTGTGGTTGAGCGCCTGGGACTGCCGCTGGCGGTAAAGCCGGCCCGGGAAGGCTCCAGCATCGGCATCAGCAAGGTGACACAGCCGGCTCAGCTGCTGCCGGCTTGGCGCGAGGCGGCTCGCTACGATACACAGGTGCTGGTGGAGCCATGGCTGGATGGCGGGGAGTACACCGCTGCCATACTGGGCGACGAGGAGTTACCTCTTATCCGGATTGAGGCGGCGGGTGAGTTCTATGACTACCATGCCAAGTATCAGGCGCAGGATACCTGCTATTACTGCCCCTCGGGCCTGCCGGTGGAGCGTGAGCGGGAACTCCGGCAGATTGCGTTGCGGGCATTTCGTGCCGTGGGAGCGGCCGGCTGGGGACGGGTCGATTTTCTGCTGGATGAGCAGGGCAAAGCCTGGCTGGTGGAGAACAATACCTTGCCGGGTATGACTGATCACAGTCTGGTGCCGATGGCGGCGCAGGCGGCGGGTATCGGTTTTGACGATCTGGTGGTGCGGATTCTGGCGGAGAGCCTGGAGTATCGCTCCAGGGAGGAGATGCATGTTGTTCAGGCGAGATAACGGAAAGCGTCAGGCCAGTCACGCCCTTGCAGGGCGGAGGCGGCGTTCGATTAACATCCGCCTGCTGATCGGGCTGGTGATGGTTGCCGGGGGTGTGACGGCTGCCGGCTGGGCGACCGGGAAGATGATGCAGCCGGATATTCTGCCGCTGCGGTCAGTGCAGGTGGATGGAACGTTTACTCATGTGAGGCCGGCAGCGATCCGGGCGGTAATGGCGTCATTTGCCCATCAGGGCTTCGTGTATGTGGATACCGGGGCGGTCAGGAGAAAAATCGAATCACTACCCTGGGTTAAAAGCGCAGATGTTTACCGGGTGTGGCCGGACGCCTTGCGTGTTTCAGTAACGGAGCAGCAGGCGGTGGCTCGTTGGGAGAAGGGCGGTCTGGTGAATCCTGCCGGTGAGCTGTTTGCCCCGGATCCGGCCAGTTATCCGGCGGATCTGCCGCTGTTCCGGGGGCCGGAAGCGATGCAGCTCGCAATGGTACGGCGCTATCGGGAGATGCAGCGTATCCTCGCGCCGCTGCATCTTTCCGTGGCCCGCCTGGAGATGGATCCACGCCACGCCTGGCGGCTGGCGCTGGGCAATGGAGTGGTGCTGGTGCTGGGTCAACAGGAGGCAAGTCATGAGCGGTTGCTGCGTTTTGTACAGACATATAACGGTGCTCTGGCCGCCAGGGCCGAGCAGATTGAGCAGATCGATCTGCGTTACACCAACGGATTTGCAGTGCGCTGGAGACCGGTTGGGGAAGGGGTTAGCAAGGAAATGAACAATGTCTAGACAAGTAGAAAAGAACCTGATTGTTGGGCTGGATATCGGAACCTCCAAGGTGGTGGCGATCGTAGGCGAGATCAATCCGGAAGGTGGTGTGGAGATTATCGGTATTGGTTCTCATCCATCCCGCGGGCTGAAAAAGGGTACGGTGGTCAACATCGAGTCGACCGTGCAGTCCATTCAGCGCGCCGTGGAGGAAGCGGAGCTGATGGCCGGTTGCCAGATACACTCGGTTTATGCCGGTATTGCCGGCAGCCACATCCGCAGTCTGAATTCCCATGGAATCGTGGCGATTCGGGACAAGGAGGTGGGTCAGGGTGATATCGACCGGGTGCTGGATGCTGCGCGGGCGGTCGCCATTCCGGCGGACCAGAAGGTGCTGCATACCCTGCCGCAGGAGTTCATCATCGATAACCAGGAGGGGATCAGGGAGCCCATCGGGATGTCTGGCGTGCGTCTGGAGGCCAAGGTGCATATGGTCACCGGCGCGGTCAGCGCGGCACAGAACATTGTCAAATGCGTACGCCGTTGTGGCCTGGAGGTGGATGATGTCATTCTCGAGCAGCTCGCCTCCAGTTACGCGGTGTTGACCGATGACGAGAAAGAGCTGGGAGTGTGCCTGGTGGACATCGGGGGCGGCACCACGGATATCGCCATCTTCACCGAGGGTGCAATCCGCCACACCGCGGTGATTCCCATCGCCGGTGATCAGGTAACCAACGACATTGCCGTGGCGCTGCGGACGCCCACCCAGTACGCCGAAGAGATCAAGCTCAAGTACGCCTGCGCCCTGACCCAGCTCGCCACCTCGGACGAGACTATCGAGGTGCCGGGTGTGGGTGAGCGCGAGTCGCGGCGGCTGGCGCGCAAGGTTCTGGCAGAGGTGGTGGAACCACGTTATGAAGAGCTGTTCATGCTTATTCAGGCGGAGCTGCGGCGCAGTGGTTTCGAGGAGATCTGCGCCTCGGGAATCGTGCTCACCGGCGGCTGCTCGAAAATGGAGGGCGCTGCCGAGCTGGCGGAAGAGATTTTTCACATGCCGGTACGTCTTGGCGTGCCGCAGGCAACCACCGGGCTGGCTGATGTGGTGCGCAACCCGATTCATGCCACCGGTGTCGGGTTGCTGCTGTTCGGGCATGAGCACTGGAACAGCAGCCGGGAAGAGCAACCATTGGATACGGGAGTGAAGGGGATATGGCAGCGGATGAAGAGTTGGTTCACGGGTAATTTCTAGCGGGATCGGATTTGTTGGTTTTTAATTTTCAGAGAGGAGAAACATCATGTTTGAATTAATGGACTCTTTCAGTCAGAGTGCGGTGATCAAGGTGCTTGGCGTTGGTGGAGGTGGTGGTAATGCCGTAGAGCATATGGTGCAGCAAAATCTTGAGGGTGTGGATTTCGTTTGCGCCAATACCGATGCCCAGGCCCTGCGTGGTTCGTCGGCTCGTACCGTGTTGCAGTTGGGTAACAATATTACCAAGGGGCTTGGGGCCGGGGCCAACCCGGATATTGGCCGTGAATCTGCGCTGGAAGATCGGGAGCGCATCATGGAGGTCATCGACGGCGCGGACATGCTTTTCATCACTGCCGGCATGGGTGGCGGAACCGGAACCGGCGGCGCGCCGGTGGTGGCCCAGATCGCCAGGGAGATGGGTATATTGACCGTTGCGGTGGTAACCAAACCGTTCCCTTTCGAAGGGAGGAAACGGGCCGAGATCGCAAATAAGGGTATTGCCGAACTTCGGGAGTATGTGGACTCGTTGATTACCATTCCCAATGAAAAACTGGTTCAGGTATTGGGCAAGACCATGACGTTGCTCGATGCCTTCAAGTCGGCCAATGATGTTCTGCTTGGCGCGGTACAGGGCATTTCCGAGCTGATTACCCGGCCTGGCCTGATCAATGTGGATTTTGCCGACGTGCGCACGGTGATGTCGGAGATGGGCATGGCGATGATGGGATCCGGAATTGCCTCTGGAGAGGATCGTGCCCGGCTGGCGGCTGAAGCGGCGGTCTCCAGCCCGCTGCTGGAAGATGTGAATCTGTTGGGTGCGTGCGGTATTCTGGTCAATGTTACCGCGGGCATGGACATGTCCATCGGGGAGTTCGAAGAGGTGGGTAACACCGTGAAGGAGTTTGCTTCGGATAGCGCAACCGTAGTCGTAGGCACTGTTCTTGAACCCGAAATGGAGGGTGAGATGCGGGTTACCGTTGTGGCCACCGGTTTGGGGCAGCAGCAGGCCGCCGAACAGGAGCTCGACAAGAAGGTCAAGCTGGTACAGAACAGCAAGACCGGAGAGATGGACTACAGCAAGTTGGAACGCCCAACGATCATTCGCAATAAATCTGCTGCGGCGCCCGCCGCCCGTTACGGAGCCACGGCCGAGGAAAATTCAATGGACTATCTGGATATTCCCGCCTTTCTGCGCCGCCAGGCCGACTAGCCAGCTGATCCGGCTGGTAAATGCGGCCATCTACGTGCGCTTCCCCGGTTCCGGCCCCTTTTGCAGGCAGGAGCCGGGGAAGTGCACACTCTTTTCGTGATATTGGCACGTACTGGCATTCGGAGCTGTTTCCGGCGCCCGGGTCAATTGTATTGGTTTCGGCAGGACGGCGGGGCCGTCGTCCCAACATCTTTTCTATGCCTGTTGCATGAATCCCATGTCCCTGGTGGAGAACGTCGCCAGATTCGGGAAGATAGTGTCCAACTCCGCATCGGTTGCGCCGAACCATTTCACGATGGTTGCCAGATATTGTTCCATGGCGGTGGTCGGCACCAGGCGGCTTCTCCAAGCATCGGGCGAGTCCCGGTGTATGGCCGGCATGGTTCCAAAAATGTCTCCACCTCTCACCGCGCCTCCCATGACGAACGTATGTGCACCCCAGCCGTGGTCGGTTCCCCTTTTGTTGGCTCCCAGTGTCCGTCCAAAGTCGGACAGGGTCAAGGTGGTCACCTGATCTTCGATTCCCATCCTCTCCAGCGCGGCCTGGAATGCTCCCAAGGAGTCGCTCAGGTGCGCGGACAGATGTTTGTTGTCACTGTGGTGGGTATCCCAGCCGTGGTGGTTAACGAAAAAGATCTGCCTGCCAGGCTGTGCGGGGAAGTTGTTTCTTACGGAGAGCAGCTGTGCGACCAGTTTCAACTGATCGCCCAAGGGAACGCCTTCCTGGCGCTCCCCCTTGCCGAAACCTTCGAACTCCTCCACATTCTCGAAAAGATTCTGCAGCGATACCTGTTGATCGAGCTCTTCCATGCGGCGGGTTGCAAAAACGGAAAGCAATTTGTTGCTGGCAGACTGCTGTTGCTGGTAGATGTGGTGGTACGCCGTTCCCAACTCTCCTCCCCCTGACTGGGGACCAAATCCATACGTTGTCATGGTGTTGGGAGAAACGGAAGCTTCACTGAATGGAAGCGCTTCGGAAATGCCTCCCGACTGCATAATGTTGTTCCCCCCGACAGTGATGTTGAAGTAGGGGTTCGACGAGGGGTAGAATGCATTTGCCGCTCTTGCCGCCCAGCCTGTCTGTTCAACACGCCTGCCATTGCCCATCATCCACAGGGCCCGCTGCGTGTTATGGGAAAAAAGCTGGGGGGGTACCGGCGCGCCATTGAGGATGTCTTCCGCAGTTGCGGGGGCTACCATCGTTCCGGCATTGGCGATAATGGCGAGTTTCCCCTCGCCAAACAGGCGGTGCATGGCGGACATGCTGTTGCGCATGCCGTACTTGAGCATGTTTCGGCCATTGCGGTTGGCATGGGAGAAGGGGAGCAGTTCGTTCTTGTAGACCGCGACATTTTTTCGCATGGAACGGTAGTCGGCGTAACTGCTCTCCTGCGCCGGTATGATCATGTTGCAAACATCTGCTCCCCCTTCAAGCATGATGCAAACGAGCGCCTTGTAGCCACCACTTTCTGCTGCCCGGAGAGCAGCAGGGCCGAGAAAGGATGCCAACGGCGGGATGCTGGCGGCTGCCAGGGCGGTTTTTAGAAACTCTCTTCTGTTCATCTGTTGTTTTTTCATTGCTGGCTCCGGGTTATCTTTGAATCGCATAATCTGGCGAGGCCATTACCAGGCTGATTACATGGCGAACCCGTTCTTCGTCAGAGAGGAGATCCTGTTGCTGTTCGATATAATCCGCTATGGTATTCCGGGTGACTTGGCTCATTCCGCCACCCACCAGCAATATGTCCAGACGATCCAGCAGTTCATCATGCTTGCCAGCGCGTGCGAGCGCTATTTCAGCATTGAGCTTTAGTTCAGCGGTTATGTCAAATGTTCTGTAGATGAAGCCATCCTTGTTGATGAGGCCCAGCAGTTGCTGATGAACGCCGTGTGTACCAAACACCTCAAACTCGGGCGCGACCAGCCCCTCTTTCTTGAGGCGGTATGGAGCATCGTCCGGGGTGAAGTGGCTGAATACGGTTAGCGACTCGAGCGGTCCCTCCTGCTTCGTGTAGCCCGTGCCATTGAAGTTGTAGGAGTTGTAGCGGTAGAGTCTGTAACTCCCCTGCGTGAGGATGTTTTCCTCGTTTCGAGCGTGGAAGGCCCGGAACAGATGGGAGACAAACAGCAGCGGTTCCCTGGCCTTTCCGAAAACCTGGGGCCGGGTGGTGGCGCCTTCCAGCGCCTCCCTGTCCAGCAGGATTGCCTGGATAACCGCCTTCATGTCTCCCCTCACCCCTTCGCCATTGTCGTTGAAGGCGGATGCCACCCGTCTGATATATCCTGGCGACGGGTTACTGGTCACCAGCCGCTGAATCAGCTGCCGGGAGATGAATGGCCCGGTATTGGGGTGATTGAAAAGGAGATTGAGGGCATCATCGATATCGGTCCGGGTATCCCTGCCTGCCGGGAGGGTGTGCCCCATGATGATCTTCTCGCTGGTATCATGATACTCCTCATGGGGGATCATCGGTTTGGTTCGGGATTCGTGCGAGGAGTCACCGTCACCTGAAAAGAAAGCTCCATTCTGATCCGTGAGGCCCGTGAACACCTTGGCCATCTGCTCCACATCTTGCAGCGAGTAGGTGGGGATCGGTTTGCCTTGGGCATCCAGTTTTTGGCTGCCATCGAGGTTGAGTTCGTAAAGGCCAATGGTGAACAGTTGCATCACCTCCCGGGCAAAATTCTCGTCCGGGTGGTTTCCCTCTTCCGGATCTGCCTTTGCATTGCCCAGGTAGGTGAGATACCGGCCCATCGCAGGGTGATAGGTGACCTCCTGCAGCAGTGTTTCAAAATTTTCGAAGGCGTTCTTTACCAGAAGATCGTAATAGGACATCCGGGAGTCCGGCGAGGTCTCGAGTACCCCAATCCGGGAAATGACCATTATCTCGCTCAGTGCGAAAGCCACCCGTTGCCGCAGCTGATCCTGGCCGTTGACCACGATGTCCCACCAGGCGTCCCGTTGCACATCGTCCATTTGGCTGCTGTACTCTCTCCAGTCTTCCGGGTTGTCCCGCAGGTACCCTTTTCTGCTTACGCCCTTGAGCCGGTTTTTCGCCCACGCCAGATGGTAAGATGGTTTTTTTGCAAACTGGGATTCGAGCCACTGATTGTAGTTCCCCGCTTTTACCAGCGCATCGATCTCCTCCATCCTGGGGCCAAAGGTCGCCCGTGAGAGAAAAGCTGATGCGCTTTGGGCTGAAGCGACCTTGACGATATCGGCGGATGAGTCATCGGCGACCTCCTCTTCAGACGGAGACTCCTCGCCCGGATTTGCGATATCCGTTACATCCCCGGTCTTGCAGCCTGTCAACATCCAGACTGCAGCCAAGCACAATCCCCAGCGCACCAGTTTGTTGCTGACCATATTCCCGATATCCTTATTGTAATTTTACGAAGGCCTAATGGTCTGCCGAGATAGCAGCAGATGTCAATTTTTTTTTTTCACAATGAGATCTGCAACACAAAAAAACCTGTTTTCCCATCGGCTTTGTAGCTGTTTTGCCCCGTTATCAACCCGGCAAGAGTGAATGTCCGTTAACCGGAACGCTGCTGCAACAGCCCCTTTAGTTCCGGCACACAGGAGCCGCAACCGGTACCGGCCTTCAACAGCTCGCCGATTGCCTCCACCGACGGCAGGTGGTGGGTGCGGATGGCTTCGGTCAATGTGTTGATACCCACGGAGAAACAGGCGCAGACGGTATGGCCAGCCTCTGTCTCTCCCGCGGGGGGAGTACCCTGCAGCAGCCCCTTGCGTTCGGCCTCGGCGAGTTTCTGCTTGGCGAACAGGCCGGCGAGCCAGCTGCGTGCTGGCAGTGCGTGGTCGGGGGCGATAAAGAGACAGCTTTCCACTTGCCCGCCTACCATGCGTATGCCCCGGTAACGGTGCTGACCACGGTCGAGGTACTCCACCCAGTCGGCATCATCACTGGCGCAGAGGAGGTTGCGCGCCCAGGCCGGCCAGTCGGCGGGAGGTTGCTCGCCGGCGATCTCGTAGTGATAGCACCCGTCGCCACGGGCCATCACCCAGTAGCTGGTAGCGGAGAGATCCAGCTGGCGCCGGGAGATAAGGAAACCGTGCCAGACCGGCTGATAGACAGTTATCCGCACGGGCGTGTGTTTGAATTCCGGCTGACCGGAGACAGGGTCGGTGTTCGGATTGACTACGGCGCCGATGCGGCCGGAGCTGGCGAACTGGTCGCTCCAGTGGATCGGAACAAATACGCTGCCGCGGCGTTGTTCTTCGTTGACCCGGGCGCGGACCACCACTTCACCCCAGTGGCTGGAGAGGTTGACCAGTACGCCGTCGGCAATGCCGAGTTCTGCGGCATCTTCGGGATGGAGGGTGGCGGTGGGTTCCGGGCTGTGCTCGGTGAGCCGTGGCGCCTTGCCGGTGCGGGTCATGGTGTGCCACTGGTCGCGCAGCCGGCCGGTGTTGAGTACCAGGGGATAGGCCTCGTCGGGGATATTCTGCGGCTGCCGTGGTTCCACCGGTACCAGCCGTGCCTTGCCGGAAGCGGTGAAAAAACGGCCCCGCTGGAACATCCGCGTGGTGCCCTGCCCGGTTTGAGTTACAGGCCACTGGATGGGGGCAAGTTGTTCGTATTCCCGGTCGCCCAGATTTTGCAGGCCGGAGATGTCGAAGTCCCGCTCCCCGCCGTTTCCGAACCCGGAGAGGGCGGCATGTTCGCGGAAGATGGCGGCGCTGCCGGGGTAGTCGAAGCCCTGTTTGAACCCCATTCGTTTGGCCACTTCGCAGATGATCCACCAGTCGGGCCGGGCCTCGCCGGCCGCTGGCAGGAAGCGGCGCTGGCGGGAGATGCGCCGCTCGGAGTTGGTCACCGTGCCATCCTTTTCCCCCCAGCCGGCGGCAGGCAGCAGAATATGGGCCAGTGCAGTGGTGTCGGTGTCGGCGACGCAGTCGGAGACCACCACCAGCGGGCACTTGCTCATGGCGGTGCGGATCCGTTCACCGTCGGGCAGGCTTACCGCTGGATTGGTGGCCATCACCCACAGCGCCTTCACCTCTCCTGCGTCGATGGCCTGGAACAGATCCATGGCCATCAGCCCTGCCCTGTCGGCTATTTTCGGGGAGTTCCAGAAGCGCTGCACCAGTTCCCGGTGCTGGGGATTGGCGAGTTCCATGTGGGCGGCGAGCTGGTTGGCCAATCCCCCCACCTCCCGGCCGCCCATGGCGTTAGGCTGGCCGGTAAGAGAGAAGGGGCCCATTCCGGGTCGGCCGATACGGCCGGTGAACAGATGGCAGTTGAGGATGGCATTGACCTTGTCCGTGCCGCTGCTGGACTGGTTAATTCCCTGGGAGAAGAGGGTGACCACCCGCTCGGTGCGGGCGAACAGACGGTAGAATTCGGCCACCGTTTGCTGTTCCAGTCCGCAGCGTGCCGCCACGCTTTCGATGGTGGGGGCGGTGGCCTCGGCCATGTTCAGTGCCTGCCGGTATCCTTCGGTGCAGTACTCCAGGAACAGTTCACTCCTCTCTCCCTGCCGCTCCAGATGAACCAGCAGGCCGTTGAACAGAATGGCATCGCTGCCGGGCCGCAGGGGGAGATGGAGATCAGCAATGTCACAACCGGGGGTGCGGCGTGGATCGATCACCACGATAGCCAGATCGGGGTGCTCCTTTTTGGCCTGTACGATGCGCTGGTAGAGTACCGGATGGCACCAGGCGGTGTTGCTGCCGGCCAGTACGATCAGCTTGGCCCGCTCCAGATCCTCGTAGCAGCCGGGCACCGTATCGGAGCCGAACGCCCGCTTGTGGCCCGCCACTGCGGAGGACATGCAGAGTCGTGAATTGGTATCGATGTTGGCCGAACCGATGTACCCCTTCATCAGTTTGTTGGCCACATAGTAGTCCTCGGTAAGCAGTTGTCCGGAGACGTAGAAGGCCACTGCGTCGGGGCCATGCTGTTCGATCACCCGGCGAAAACCTTTGGCCACCGCCGCCAGGGCGGTATCCCAGTCGGTGCGCCGGCCGTCGAGCCGGGGATGGAGCAACCGTCCCTCCCGATCGAGGGTCTGCTCCAGCGCGGAGCCCTTGGAGCAGAGCCTGCCCCGGTTGGCGGGATGCTCCGGATCACCCTGCAGTTCGATGATCCCGTCGCTGCGGTGGCTGGCGATCAGGCCGCAGCCGACGCCGCAGTAGGGACAGGTGGTTTGTGTCTTGTTCATGGTCAATCCGTTTTGCTGCCGATCGCTGGCCTGCAGATATGGCAAACGGCGTGCCAGCGCGGTTATTTCGATGTAGTAAGTTCTTAACTTATTGAACTGGCGTCTTTTTTTGTCGCATCTTACCCTCGCTGCTGAAATTCAGAGGGTGAAAGGGTGCACCGATGGAGTGCATCCGGTCCTCCTTAATATATGGCGGCGTGTTCCCCCGCCCGCGATCTGCACCATTTTGGTCCTTTTTTCCGGCTGGATGGGAGCAGATTCCGGTTAACTGGTTGATAGTTAGCCTGTTTTTTGTGTGGCATTGGATTTGCTAAAGGTCCCGCAGCGCAATGACATCGACGGGAGTAGCAACATGACCGAGAGCAACTTCAACATCTTCAGGCTGGGCCGGGAGAATATCCGTATTCTTCACTACACCTGGTTCGCCTTCTTCATGACCTTTGTGGTCTGGTTGGGGCTTGGCCCCATGATGCCCTTTATCAAGGAGGCGCTGGGGCTGAGTGACCAGCAGGCCAAGGTGCTGCTGATTCTCAATGTGGCCATGACCATCCCCGCGCGTATCGTGGTGGGGATGCTGGTGGATCGCTTCGGGCCGCGCATCATGTACACCATCATCCTGGTGCTGGGCGGGCTGATCAGTATCGCTTTTGCCTGGGCGCAGAGTTATGAGCAGCTCACGCTGCTGCGCTTTCTGTCCGGGTTTATCGGCGCTGGTTTCGTGGTGGGGATCCGCATGATCGGCGAGTGGTTCCCGGCCCGGCAGACCGGTATTGCGCAGGGGATCTACGGCGGCTGGGGTAACTTCGGCTCTGCCGGCGCAGCCATGACCCTGCCCTTTATCGCGGTAGCGATGGGGGACAGCGACGGCTGGCGCTACGCCATCACCTTCGCCAGCCTCGCCGCCATCGGCTACGGGCTGCTCTATTTCTTCATCGTCACCGATACGCCGAAGGGCTCCACCTATCACCGGCCAAAGAGGAGCGGTGCAATGGAGGTCACCAGCGGCTTCGATCTGGTGCTCTACACGTTGATGAACATCCCGCTGTTTCTGGCGCTGGCGCTGCTGGCATGGAAGCTCTCGCCGGCGCAGATGAACCTGTTCGGACAGACCACCACCTACCTGATCTACGGGGTGCTTGCGGCCATCTATCTGGTCAAGGTGTGGAAGATCTGGCATATCAACGGGCACGTTCTCAAGAAGCCGGTTCCGGAAGGGGAGCGCTACAAGTTCAAGCAGGTGGCGATCCTGGACTGGGCCTATCTGGTTACCTTCGGCACCGAGCTGGCGGTGGTCTCCATGCTGGCCATGTTCTATGTGTCCTGGTTCGATATCCCCAAGGTGACCGCGGCGCTGCTGGCCGGGATCTACCCGTTCATCAACCTGGTGGCGCGGCCTGGCGGCGGCTGGCTCAGTGACCGGTTTGGCCGCAAGCTGACCCTGATTGTCATCTTCGCCGGAATCACCGCCAGTTTCCTCATACTGGGGCTGGTGGAACGGAGCTGGCCGGTGTGGCTGGTGGTGGCTATCACCATTGTTGCCGGGATCTTCTCCAAGGCGGGTTCCGGCGCGGTGTATGCTATGGTGCCCCTGATCCAGCGGCGCATGACCGGTCAGATTGCAGGTATGGCGGGGGCATTTGGCAATGTGGGAGCGGTGATGTTTCTGACCGTGAACTCACTGGTGGACTATGATCAGTTCTTTATGCTGATCGGTATCATCGCCGGGATCGTGTTCGCCTTGATCCTGTTCTATCTTGAAGAGCCGGAGACGGAGAAGGTTGAGGCCATACCGGATGGGGCGGTGCAGGCCTTCGAAACCAGATAGCGCAAGCGTTATCGACTCGGCAGCCAGGAACCTGGTCGCCGGTCGATGAAATATCCGGTCGGCGGGCGGGAAAGGAGGAGTGGTCTTCACCGCCCGTTTGTTCACTACGTTCCCCCATCAGGTTTTTCTCCTGACACAATGGTGTCAGCAGCCCCCTGCTACACTTACCGTGTCGTTCAACAAACAAGGAGCAGGAGACAATGACAGAAGCGATGAAACTGCATGGTGCGTTCAGCTGGAATGAGCTGATGACCAACGATGTACCCGGAGCGAAAGCCTTTTATAGTGAGCTGCTGGGATGGGTGCTGACAGACATGGAGTCAAGCTGCGGCTCCTACACCATGGCCAAGGCGGGGGATACCGAAGTGGCAGGTATTATGGCCACTCCGCCAGAGGCCCAGGGGATGCCGCCCGCCTGGGGCGCCTACGTGACTGTCGATGATGTGGATGCCATGCCGGCCCGGGTCGAGTCTCTTGGCGGCAAGGTGATCCTGCCACCACAGGATATTCCCGATGTGGGGCGTTTTATGGTGATGCAGGATCCGCAGGGAGCAGTGCTGATGCTGATCACCTATTTCGACAAAAAATAGTTGGCATGCGGGGGCGCTGTTTCACTCCAGAGAGCTTCGATTTTCTGGTGGATCTGGCCGCGAATAACAATCGCGACTGGTTTATGGAAAACCGGCAGCGGTATGAACGGACGATCCGCACGCCCGCCCTGAATCTGATCAGCGATATTGCCGCTGATCTGGCCATGATCTCCCCCCACTTTCTGGCGCTGCCAAAAAAAGTGGGGGGATCCCTGTTGCGGATACATCGTGATGTTCGTTTCAGCAGGGACAAAAGTCCCTACAAAACCAATATTGGAATTCAGTTCCGTCACGAGATGGGCCGGGATATCCATGCGCCGGGATTCTATCTGCACATCGAAAAAAGTGAGTGTTTTATCGGTGCCGGCATCTGGCGCCCCGACTCTGCAACACTGGGAAAAATCCGTGACGCAATTATAGAAAAGAGTGATGCTTGGATTGCTGCGCGTGACAACAGTGCTTTCAGAAAACAGTTTGCCTTCGAAGGTGATTCGCTGAAAAATGCACCGCGGGGCTATGCCCGGGATCATCCGCTGATTTCGGATCTGAAACGCAAGGACTTTATCGCAATCGCCCCCATCGGTGACCGGCGTATTACCTCCAGTGACCTTCCTGGCGAACTGGTCGGGCGGTTCTCCCAGGCGGCACCGATCATGCGTTTTTTATGCAGGGCGCTGGAGCTGCGTTTCTAGATGCGCCGCGCGGATCGACTGTTCCGGATTGTTGGGCTGCTGAGTCATGATCGGGTAACAACCGCCCATGATCTTGCCGAGGAGCTGGAGGTCTCCCGGCGTACCATCTACAGGGATATTCAGGATCTGTCCCTCTCGGGTGTACCCATCGAGGGGGAGGCCGGTGTCGGCTATCGTCTTATGAAAGGGTTTCATCTTCCTCCCCTGATGTTTGATGAGGATGAGCTGGCGGCATTAATGTTGGGGGCGCGCATGATCCAGGCCTGGACGGACAGGGAGTTGGCGCGCGCCGCCCACCAGGCGATTCGTAAAATAAAAAATATTGTTCCCGAGCGGCTCAAACCGGAACTGGAACGGCAGGAGCTTCTGGTTCCCGATTTCAACAGTGATCCCGTCACCAAAAAACATCTGGCCTTGTTGCGCAGTGCGGTCAAACAGCGACAAAAGATTCAGTGTAACTACACACGTGAGGATGGTCAGCACTCGTCGCGTACCGTGTGGCCTCTCGGTCTGTTTTACTGGGGAAAGGTCTGGACCCTGGTGGCCTGGTGTGAACTTCGTGATGAATTCCGCCACTTCCGGCTGGACAGAATGAAAAACATCCTGCTGCAAAAAGAGATATTTACCACACGGCCGGGACAGCGTTTGAGCGACTATCTGGAACAGGTGCGATGTCAGGATGACCAGTGAACAGTGTGCGCCAGGATGCTGGAGTGTGTGGGTTGTTCTGATAAAAAATTGATTGACCGGGTTTGACAGATATCCGGATTAAATTTATCCAGAGGCTGCGCAAGGGTAAGCGGCCGTTGCCGACAGCTTCATCAGCTTGCGGCTGAATTCGTTATGTGTGGAGGTGGTAAGTAGCAGACATTGCTGGGCTCTTGTCATGCCAACATAAAGAAGGCGGGCGTTATGCGTTTCATGATCTTTCATTTTTCCGATACTCGATATGATAACTCTCGGAAACTCCAGACCCTTGCTGCTGTGGATAGTTGAGATCGTCACCCGGTCTTTGGAAGCGCTATAGCTTTTTTTGCTCTGTTTGTCATTTATCAGCAGGTGGGGAACCGCGGATTTTTTTAGCTGTATGGCAATCCTCCTGCACTGCCAGGAGGCTGCACATAATACTGCCATATCGCCCCATGGCACGCCTCTCTCATGCCATTTGATCAAGCATTTCGATGTGTAGTCAATTTCCTCCCGGGAGGTGTTGAATACCCGCACTTCCGGGGCAGGACCATTGTTTCCTGCAGCTTCTGGTTCGATGAGAGGGATATGATCGTCATCGGTGTTTTGTGGAGAAAAATAGTGACAGGCAAAGGCATACGCAAAGCTCAATATTTCGCGGGTGTTGCGGTAGTTCAATCGTAAAACAGTTGTTCTTCCTTTTGCCTGCACGCCAACGCTGGACAGGCTGAAACCCAGACCGGAGCGGTTTTTATAAATAGACTGCGCATCATCGTAAAGAAGTAACATGGAGTCGGTTTCCGGGTCAATCATCTGGACAACAAGCCTTAGCCAGTCGGCTTCAAAATCATGCCCTTCATCAATTAGCAAAGCGCCGTACTGTGCTCTTGGAATACGCTTTTTTTCCACGGCATCAATGACGGTCTCTACCTTCCGTTCGTAAACATGTTTATCTGACTGCTTCAACTCCACATGGTAGGTTTTTATCTGCTGGTTGCACCAGTCATGAAAATGATAAACCTGTACCTGATCCCCAATCCCTCTTGAGCTGATAAATGACTTTAGCTGTGCTGCAAGGGTTATATTGAAACAGAGCACCAGTATCGGTTTGGTTGTGGTCTGGCTGAGATACAGACAGCGGTATCCCAGTATCATGGTTTTACCTGAACCCGCAACGCCGTGGATGACACGATGTCCTTCTCCCAGGCTGCGCGCCAGCTGCTCCTGTTGGATATCCATGATTTTGATAATGTCCGGTAACCGCTGCTGCGATTGATGAGTACTGCCATCCCCATCGCTGAACAGATCCTGCTGAGGGTTTTCATCTATTCGTATCTCCGGAAACAGATGCCAGCGTATTCGATCAATTTGCGGAACAGTGAGTGGATTTCCAAACTGATAATGGAACATGTTCCATAACTGTGTTTGGAATGTCTCTGCATCTGCATTTTCAGTTATCTCGTTTTTATAGATGATGAGATGGTCCGGCAGCAGGCTCTCCCGTATCCCCTCAGGGAGCGCTTTTTCCGCCTGATTGCGAGTAATGTTGGTAAATACCACCCCCCATCCATAGGGCATAACCAGATTGCCTCTGTACTTTCCTGTCATCTGGCAAAGCCGCGGATCCTGCTCCAGTTTTTGAAGCACGGCGTAGGTGCACTGGCGGACCTGTTCGAGTGGATGAGTTTTTGTCACCATGCCTTTGTCGGTATGCAGGGTTACGGTGGATTTGTCCATTTTTTTAATGGTATCGGGCTTCCAGTCCTTGACTTCGAGAAACAGCAAACCCCGTGACGGATGCAGAATAATGAAATCGGGGTAGCGCCGTTGTGAACCGACGGGGATGTCATACCAAATCAGATAATCATCCTCCAGCAGCGCCTCGAGACGACGTGCGACACGCTTTTCGCCCGCTGTCATGCGTGCAAGCGTTCGTCTGTTTAGTGCGGGAATAATTTTGGCCATTACGCTGTTCTGTCAGAAGGTTGCCCCGCCGGAGAGACGGACCCTGTCACCTTTTGTGGTGGACGGAATGGATGACATACGGCCCCTCGAAATAGACGGAGTAGTGTTTGTAGTTCCAGCGGCTGATCGGTGGATCTCCGATGGTGGGGAGTTTGGTTAGCGGCTGACCAAACTGCTTTATCACCTGCTGCATGCTCATGCCGCGAACCGGCAGCTTTGTTCCGTGCTTTACCGGAGCAACGGTGGGCAGGGTCAGTACATCGCCCTGTGCTGTCGTGACAGGGATCAAAACCAGGGATAACAAAAAAAGGTATATTGAACGCACGTGGTTGCTCCTTGAACTTTTCTGCTGTGGCAACGACTTATTTATTAATAACCCGGCAATAATAGTTATTGCCCTTTTTTCTCTATCGGCACACAGATGGTTTATGTTGAAAACAGACTGAAGACTCCAGTCGGCTCAGTGGAGCCGGATACGGAGGGCTGGTTGGCCACGTTGTCCGGGCATTATCCGGAGAAGTCACTGGCGGTGTTGCGTCGCGCCTGTGAAATGGCGCAGCGGGCGCATGGCGGGCAGTTGCGTGCCTCCGGTGAACCCTACCTGCTTCATCTGCTGGCGGTGGCGGACATTTTGGTCGATCTGCGGCTGGACTATGAAACTATCGCCGCGGCCCTGCTGCACGATACGGTGGAGGATACCGAGATTACCCTGGAGATGATCGAGCAGGCGTTCGGCAGCTCCATCGCCCGGCTGGTGGACGGGGTGACCAAGATCGAGTTCATCCACTCCGTTTCGGGCAGCGGAGCACATCAGGCCGAAAGCCTGCGCAAGCTGCTGCTGGCGATGGCGGAGGATGTACGGGTGGTGCTGATCAAGCTGGCGGATCGGCTGCATAATATGCGTACCCTGAAACACCTGCCGCCGGAAAAGCAGCGTCGTATCGCCCGTGAGACGCAAGAGATCTATGCGCCGCTGGCCAATCGCCTGGGGATTTGGCAGCTCAAGTGGGAGCTGGAGGATCTCGCCTTCCGCTACCTGGAGCCGGAGAGTTACCGCAAGCTGGCGCGCAGCCTGGATGAGCGCCGGGTGGAGCGGGAGCAGTATATTGAACAGGTTATCGCCCGGCTCACCGGGGCGCTGAAAGAGGCGGGTATCGAGGCGGAGGTGACCGGCCGTCCGAAGCACATCTATAGCATCTGGCGCAAGATGCAGCGCAAGGGGGTGGGGCTGGATCAGCTCTACGATCTGCGGGCGGTGCGCATTCTGGTCAATGAAGTGGCGGATTGTTATCACGCGCTGGGAGTCGTGCACACGCTGTGGCGGCATATACCCCGTGAGTTCGACGACTACATCGCCACTCCCAAGGAGAACCACTATCAATCCATCCATACAGCAGTGATTGGACCCCAGGGCAAGACGCTGGAGGTGCAGATCCGCACCCATGAGATGCACCGCCATGCCGAGCTGGGGGTGGCGGCCCACTGGGTTTACAAGGAGGGGGGTGGTGCGCGTGACGGCGGCTTCGAACAGAAGATCGCCTGGTTGCGCCAACTGCTGGAGTGGAAGGATGAGTCTCACGACGCCGGTGACTTCATCGACCGCTTCAAGTCGGAGCTGTTCGAGGATCGGGTCTACGTGCTGACCCCCCAGGGGGATATTCTGGATCTGCCCCAGGGGGCGACGCCGCTGGATTTTGCTTATGCGGTGCATACCGAAGTGGGGCATCGCTGCCGCGGCGCCAAGGTGGACGGGCGGATCGTGCCGCTGACCTACGAGCTGAAGAGCGGTGAACAGGTGGAGATCATGACCACCCGCCATGGCGCGCCCAGCCGGGACTGGCTCAATCCGCAGCTGGGTTACATAAAGAGCTCCCGGGCCCGCTCCAAGATTCTTACCTGGTTCAAACAGCAGGATCAGGAGAAACATATCAGCGAAGGGAAGCTGGCGCTGGAGCGGGAGCTGCGCCGCCTGGGCGCCGCTGGCCTGGACATGGGCACGCTGGTGACCGAACTCAAATTTCAGGAGCAGGACGAACTGCTGGCGGCGATTGGCCGGGGTGAGGTGACCACCGCCCAGATCGCCGGTGCGGTGCATCGTCTGCAGCCGCTGGAGGAGCGGCAACCGCCAGTGGTGAAGCGGCCGCGCAGCGTGCGGGAGCAGAGCGGCGGTGATATCCGCATCCACGGTGTCGGTAATCTGCTGACCCATATCGCCCGCTGCTGCAAGCCGGTGCCGGGGGACGCCGTGATCGGCTACATAACCCTGGGCCGGGGGGTCAGCATTCACCGCCGTGACTGTCCCAACATCCTCAATCTGGACAGCGACAAGCGTTCGCGGCTCATCGAGGTGGAGTGGCGCAGTTCCGAGCCGGGTGATAGCTATCAGGTGGACGTCAATCTGCGGGCCGTGGATCGCTCTGGACTGTTGCGGGACGTCACCACCATTCTGGCGGCGGAAGAGGTCAACGTACTGGCCGTCAACACTGCCACCGATCCGAAACAGGGTATCGCCACCATGAAGCTGACCCTCAGCATTCGCGATACCGCCCAGCTTAGCAAGGTGCTGAACCGGATAGCCCAGCTGCCCAATGTGCTGGAAGCATGGCGGCAGCGCTGATGCGATTTGCCACACCGTTGGTGGAGGGGGAGCTGATCCGGCGCTACAAACGCTTTCTGGCCGATGTGCGCCTTCCGGACGGCGAGGTGATCACAGCACATACCCCCAATACCGGCTCCATGCTGGGGTGTGCCGAGCCGGGCAGCCGGGTGTGGATTCGTGACAGCGGTAACCCGAAGCGCAAATACCCCTGGTCCTGGGAGATCAGCGAAACCGCCGGCGGAGTGAAGGTGGGGATCAATACCCTGTTGAGCAATCACCTGGTGCGGGAAGGGATCGAGACCGGCGCGATACCCGAGCTGGGGGGTTACGATGCCATCCGCAGCGAAGTCAGTTACGGTTCCGGGCGCAGCCGCATCGATCTGTTGCTGGAAAAAGAGGACCGCCCAAACTGCTATGTGGAAGTAAAAAATGTAACGGCCGCTGAAGGTGCTGTTGCCTTTTTCCCCGATGCTCCGACGCTTCGTGGTATCAAACATCTGCACGAACTGATGGAGATGGTGAAGCAGGGGAACCGGGCGGTGCTGTTTTTCTGTGTGCAACGGGCAGACGTGCGTGCCGTTCGTCCGGCTGATCACATCGACCCCGAATATGGCCGCATGCTGCGGGAGGCGGTGGCAAGTGGCGTTGAAATTATTGCTTACCAAACGAGCATTTCAATACAGGAAATCAGGTTGATCGCTCCCTTGGAAACGAAAGTTTCCGGGTTTTGCAGGTTGGCAAGTACCGCGGATACAGGTTCAAACTTTCCGGGCCTGCCCTGAAAAAATTGAAAATGTAACTATTCAGCATGGTATGAAACAAGCCGGTAACTGTTCAGATTGCCCCTGAAATTCGTCAGTTCAAGGCGAAAAATGGGAGTTTACACGTGTAAATGACCATTTTTCAACGCAGAAATGGCGGATTTCAGGGGTGAGCTGAATAGTTACTTGAAAACAACATTCCTACAGGTATTTCTTCCCAAGGCGCCCGGCGATGCGCAGCCGCAGGGCGTTGAGCTTGATAAAGCCTTCCGCATCCTGTTGGTCGTAGGCGCCAGCATCATCTTCGAAGGTGGCGATGCTTGTATCGAACAGGCTGTTGTGTTCTGAGGCCCGTCCTGTCACGGTGACGTTCCCCTTGTAGAGTTTGAGGCGTACTTTGCCGTTTACCGGGGCCTGGGAAGCGTCAATCATCTGCTGCAGCATCTGCCGTTCCGGCGACCACCAGTAGCCGTTGTATATCAACGTGGCGTAGCGTGGCATCAGCTCATCCTTGAGGTGGGCTGCTTCACGATCTAGGGTGATGGATTCAATAGCGCGGTGGGCCTTTAGCATAATGGTGCCTGCCGGGGTTTCATAGCAGCCGCGGGACTTCATGCCCACATACCGGTTCTCTACGATATCGCTACGGCCGATACCGTTTGCGCCGCCCGCCCTGTTAAGGTGGCGCATGATTTGCGCAGGGGTTTTCCGCTCACCGTTGATGGCGACGATATCACCATTTTGGTAGCTCAATTCAATATAGGTGGCTCTGTCCGGCGCCTGTTCGGGTGATACACTCCAGCGCCACATCTCCTCTTCCGGCTCGGCCCACGGGTCTTCCAGGCGGTCTCCTTCGTAGGATATGTGCAACAGATTGGCATCCATGGAGTAAGGTGATTTGTTGCCTCTTTTTTGCTCAATGGGAATTCCGTGCTGTTCAGCGTAATGGAGCAGTTTTTCACGGGAGTTCAAGTTCCACTCCCGCCAAGGAGCGATAATGTGGATATCCGGTTTCAGAGCGTAGGCGCCCAGTTCAAAGCGCACCTGATCGTTGCCTTTTCCGGTTGCTCCGTGGGAGATAGCATCGGCCTGGGTCAAGTCGGCAATCTCTACCAGCCGTTTGGCTATCAGTGGGCGGGCGATTGATGTGCCGAGAAGGTATTCGCCCTCGTAAATCGCATTGGCGCGGAACATGGGGAATACGTAGTTCCTGGCGAACTCCTCTCGCAAATCCTCGATAAAGACCTGCTCCACTCCCAGTGCCCGGGCTTTGGTGCGGGCTGGTTCCACCTCTTCTCCCTGCCCGATATCGGCGGTGAAGGTAACGACTTCACAGTCATACTCATCCTGCAGCCATTTGAGGATTATGGAGGTATCAAGTCCTCCCGAGTAGGCCAGCACTACCTTGTCGACTTTTTTCTTCATATCTGTTCAGATCCCTGCTCCCGGATTGATGAACAATTCTAACAGGAGGGTAACTATTCAGCATAGTCTGAAACAAGCCGGTAACTGTTCAGATTGCCTTTGAAAATCGTCAGTTCAAGGCGAAAAATGGGAGTTTACGCGTGTAAATGACCATTTTTCAACGCAGAAATGGCGGATTTCAGGGGTGAGCTGAATAGTTACACAGGAGGAATCCTTTTGTGGGAGGGCTATTCTTTTTCCAGGCGGATATGGACGCCTCTCTTCGTTTTGCGGCTGTTCTTTGTTCTGTCGTTTAAGTTGATGCTTACGATGAGTTCCGCTGGCACAGCGCTGTTTGTCAAATACTCCTGCACTGTATCCAGACGCATCTGGGATAGCTCCTGGTTATAGAGTTCGTTGCTGTCTCTGTTGGCGTACCCTGTCAAAATAATGCGGGAGATGGCTGGATCCACTTTCAGATAGGCGATGATGCGCTTTAAAATTGTTTTGCTTTTCCTGGTCAGTTGGTAGCTGTCGTTGCTGAAACGGATATCCATGTTCCGAATGTCGTCAAAACTGTCCGGGTGCAGTGCTCCGCTGCACTGTTGGAAAAGAGACAGGGCGGAACGAAGCTTGACCGGAGAGATTCTTGCGCTGATTCGATCACGGCCATCGGCCCAATCCTGGAAAGTAAGCTGGGGAGACATCCCCTTTTCCAGCTCGTAAAGTGTGCGCAGCGCAGCGCTACGGCCAAAGACGACCAGTGTTTTCCCGGTGTTGAGGGTAACTTTGGCAATATCCACGTCAGGGATATCATGTTTCCAGGGCGGTGGGGTGGCCCGCAGATGGGCCACGCGCCTTTTTTTTACCGGCTCCCTCTCCAACTGGAAAGAGAGTGTTAGGCCGCCACCGGCCTGGCTCGTAAACAGCGCTTGACCAAAGTAGGGGATTTTTTGTGACAGGCGGCAGGCCAACCGGTTGCCGGAGCTGGACCATTGTGATTCATCTGCGGTCACCCCGTAACGCAGCTCACCTGCCAGGAGGGGCGGTAAGGGGGATGCAACGCAGATGACAAGAGCTACCAGTCGGTGGATGAGCATTTATCACGGAATCCAGTGAAAACCTATACAGTCCTATCGACTGGAATCAGAAAGGGCTTTAAGCGGTGCTTTGCGGGTCAGCGGGTAGCTCAACGTAGAATGTTGTGCCGGCATTGGTTGCTGTGCTAAATCCAATCTCTCCTTCCAGCTGCGCGACAATGGCTTTGCAGATGCTCAATCCAAGTCCTGTCCCCCCTGATCTCCGGCCATCGGTAACGTCTGCCTGGACAAATTTGTCAAAGATAAAGGGCTGGAGCGATTCATCGATGCCGGGACCCTGATCCGCGATGGAGAAACGCCCCCTGGTTCCGGACTTGTCGACTGTGATGGTGATTCTGGAAGAGGTGGGGGAGAACTTGATGGCGTTGGATAGCAGGTTGCTGATCACCTGCATTAACCGTTCGGGATCGGCCTTGACCCGGATATGCCGGACTTTCTCACAGAGTACGAGTTCAATCTGTTTGCTTGCAGCAAGAAGCTTCAGATTGTTAACTGCCTGATTGAGCAGTGGTTTGAGTTCCACTGTTTGCAGTTGGAGTTTGATCTCGCCACTTTCCAGCATCTGAAGATCCAGAAAATGGTTGATCAGATCGCGCAACCGGACGCTGTTCTCTATTGCGATCTCGAACAACTGCCTGGCTTTGCCCGGCGGCAGCTCGTCCCCCTTTCTTGCAAGCAGGGTAAGGCTTGCCTGAATTGCTGTCAGGGGTGTTCTCAATTCATGCCCGATAACTGAAAAAAGCTCCGTTTTTGTCTTTTCCAGCATCTTGTGTTGGAATGAAATGATCTCCATGATGGTATCGAAGCTTTTTTCATCTTTACTGCAAGCTTGAATTTCCAGGCGCTGTTTTTCCGTAAGCATATTTGAAGGTAGATTCAGCAAAAGGGTGAAGGGAGCAAGCAGGTTAGTATTGACGCAGATTATGCATTCAATGTCAAAAACATAAGCTCATGTGGATGCCCCGGCGCCGCCGCCGGAGTCCATGAGTCCACGTCAATAGCTGGAGCATCACACGATGGCTGAATATGAATCCTGATTGTAACTATTCAGCTCACCCCTGAAATCCGCCATTTCTGCGTTGAAAAATGGTCATTTACACGTGTAAACTCCCGTTTTTCGCCTTGAACTGACGAATTTCAGGGGCAATCTGAACAGTTACCGGCTTGTTTCATACCATGCTGAATAGTTACTCCTGATTTATTACCTTGAAAGAGTACCAGGTCAATAATTACCGGCTGCGCGCAAGGTCGCACCGGCGCTTGCTCGATGGCGGCAGACACCATCCACAAGCCGGAAAACGGGCCAGGTGGGGTGCTTTGCATCTTGCGGCCATGCTATTTCTGTGAACAGTAACCGTATAGGTATAAAATAGCGCCGCGAACACCGCTGCTCTGTCAGAAAAAGTGGCCGTTCACACCGGAAGGGTATCTTTCGCTTTGAACTGCCGGCTTTCAGGGCAGGCCGGGCGGATACCACCAACATTTGCAATTTGCCGAGTCGTTACGATGAGCTTATCCAGGCCAACAAAAATACTATCCGATCTTGGTCCCGGCCTGCTGTATGCGGGTGCGGCGGTGGGGGTCTCGCATCTGGTGATGTCAACCAGGGCAGGGGCAGCTTATGAGTTTCTTTTCCTGTTGCTGATTCCGCTGATCCACCTGATCAAATATCCGTTTTTCATGTACGGGCCGCAATACACTGCCTTGACCGGACGCAATATTCTGCACGGCTACCATGCTCTGGGGAGGTGGGCCTTGGCGCTCTATATCATCATGACGCTGCTGTCCATGTGTCTCATTCAGGCTGCCGTTACAATTGTTACCAGCTCGATCGCCATCTATTTTTTTGGCCTGAAACTGCCGGCGGAATACATGCCCCATATTCCCGCCATTATGGTCCTCATCGCCGCCGCGATCATTTTGTATGTGGGGCAGTATGGCGCGCTGGACCGGGTGATGAAAGTGATCATAATCATTCTGACCCTGACCACGATTGCGGCCTTGACCATTGTGCTGATGACCGCTCCAGGCGGTTTTCATCCGGGTGCTCCGGTGCAGTTCAGTCTGGCTGAACATGCGGATATCATATTCATAGCGGCGTTTCTTGGCTGGATGCCGGCCCCCATGGACATCAGCGTCTGGCATTCGGTATGGTCGGAAGAGGCCAATCGCGGCAAGGAGGCACGTGTCCCGCTGTCCAGGGCGATGCTGGACTTCAAGGTGGGTTTTTTCGGCACGGCTCTGCTGGCAATGGCCTTTTTGTCCCTGGGCGCGTTGGTTATGTTTGGCAGTGGTGAACAACTCTCGGCCAACGGAGCGATATTCGCCGGTCAGCTGGTTAACATGTATACGGAATCACTGGGTGACTGGGCCTATCCTCTCATTGGCATTGCCGCCCTGGCCACCATGTTCAGCACCACCCTGACCTGCCTGGATGCCTACCCCAGAACGCTGGAAGAGAGTTATTTCATCTGGAAAGGCAAGGGGGATTACGAGTCTCGCCAGGGGGCCACAAAAACGGTTTATCATGCCATGCTGGTGGCGGCAGTAATTGGCACCATTATTACGTTTATCGTGATTAAAAACATCTCTGGCGCCATGGGCCTGGTTGTTACTACCGCGACGGTTGTATCTTTTGTTTCGGCGCCGATCATAGCCTACATCAACTACCGGGTAATGTATGGTGATACCGTCAGCGAGGCGGACCGGCCTAGCCGCCTGATGAATTTGTGGAGCCGGGTAGGCATAGCGGTCATGACGCTTTTCAGTCTGGCCTATCTGTGGCTGATCGTATTGAAGTAGCTCATATTGATTAACCCTTTTTGTAACTATTCAGCATAGTATAAAACAAGCCGGTAACTGTTCAGATTGCCCCTGAAATTCGTCAGTTCAAGGCGAAAAATGGGAGTTTACGCGTGTAAATGACCCTTTTTCAACGCAGAAATGGCGGATTTCAGGGGTGAGCTGAATAGTT
>WFVH01000066.1 GCA_015491735.1 Gammaproteobacteria bacterium | reverse complement strand
TTCACCACCGTGCTTCTCCGCCATCACCTTCGTCAGCGCCGCCGTCAGCGTCGTCTTGCCGTGATCAACATGACCAATCGTGCCAACGTTTACGTGCGGCTTCGTACGTTCAAATTTTTCCTTAGACACTGGAAGTTCTCCTCCAATTCAACAAACCTTAAACATTAAACAACCGATACTAAAAGCAAATTTGAGCATATGGAGCCCATAACCGGACTTGAACCGGTGACCTCTTCCTTACCAAGGAAGTGCTCTACCGCTGAGCTATATGGGCATCATGAACACTCCCAGCTGCCCCCACTTCTTTGAATGGAGCGGGTGATGGGAATCGAACCCACACCATCAGCTTGGAAGGCTGAGGTTCTACCATTGAACTACACCCGCGCAACTTCGCAATATGGATTCGCGCCTGGCCACGCCAACCGGAGTTGGTGGAGGGGGGAGGATTCGAACCTCCGAAGGCGGAGCCGTCAGATTTACAGTCTGATCCCTTTGGCCACTCGGGAACCCCTCCAGACACACAAGGCGCAGTATTGTGGGCTAACAAACCGCTCATGTCAACCGTTGTCAACCAGGCGAGTGTATGATGCTTCAGGGGAGCATCCGGTATCGTCACCGGAATATTGATACGGGCTTATTCACCCGGCAAGCCTTTTAGATGATGTTCAGCCGCCGTGTACCGATGGCCTTTCATGTCAAAACAAACGGTTAGGTGGTTCTGCCATCCTTTGCCGGCGGGCAAACTCGTAATCCGGCGGCATGGCAACCGCCGTCACGAACTGGACTCCCGCAACGTAACGACTCAGCGAGTGATAGAGCTTGAATGCAACTGCTTGGACTACCCCTGAGATTCGCCGGTTCAGGGCGAAAAACGGGGGTTTTCAGGGGCTGGCTGCGTGATTACCCCGTAACGAGATAACCGGCCACCCCTTTAGCTCGGCGTGTTGGCAAAGCGTCTCATCGGGATCGACGGCAACCGGATGCGTCACCCGTTCCAGCAGTGGCAGATCGTTATGAGAATCACTGTAGAACCAGCTTTGCCCAAGGTCTCTGCCACTGGCATCCAGCCATGCCGTCAACCGCGCCACTTTCCCTTCGCGGAAACAGGGAATACCCTCCACCTTCCCTGTATACCGATCGCCACATATTTGCGGGTCGGTAGCCAGCAGATCATCCACCCCCAACGCCTCTGCGATCGGCTCGGTAACAAAGCGGTTGGTGGCGGTAATGATAAGCAGAACATCGCCCTGTCGCCGATGCTTCTCCAACAGCTCTTTCGCCGCCGGCAGCATGACCGGTTCAATCTTCTCTTCGATGAAATGGCTGCGCAGCACGCCAAGCTCTTCCCGGGAGTAGCGGGTAAGCGGCTCCAGGCTGAATGCCATGAATTCATGGATGTTCAGCGTACCTGCCTTGTATTCGTCGTAAAACCGGCGGTTCTCCCTGGCGTAATATGCTTTATCCACCAACCCCTGCTCCACCAAAAACTCTCCCCACAGATAATCACTATCGCCGGCCAGCAGGGTATTGTCCAAGTCAAAGATCGCTAGCGCCACCTCACCTCTCTCCAAATCAGCGTTGTCGACCAATATATCATACCCATTCCGGGCTGCGATCCAGCCTTCAATATTATCGAATGGCAGATATTGTTGCCGGGTTAATAATATTGTGGAACAATCAATAACAATAGTGACCTGGGCATGGATACTCAAGTGATTGATTCGGACGGTTTCAGACCCAACGTAGGCATCATCGTCGCCAATGAAGAAAACCGGGTTCTGTGGGCGCGCCGCATCCGGCAGGATGCCTGGCAGTTTCCACAAGGCGGTATCCGCCGCAATGAAGCTCCCGAACAGGCGATGTACCGGGAGCTGAGTGAAGAGATCGGGCTGCTTCCGGAGCATGTGGAAATCATGGGTTACACCCGGGGCTGGTTACGCTATCGTCTGCCGGACAAAATGGTACGGCGCCACTGTTTCCCTCTCTGTATCGGCCAAAAACAGAAATGGTACCTGCTCCGGCTGGTTGGTGGTGAAAACGCCGTGCGCCTTGATCGGGGTAAAAAACCGGAGTTCGATCAGTGGTGCTGGATCGACTACTGGCAGCCGATAAGGGATGTCGTATTTTTCAAACAGCAAGTCTACCAGCAGGCACTGGAGGAGTTAGCACCGCTGCTGTCTCTAAAACGGCCACAACAGACAGGTCAAAAACGGCAGACCTGAACCTGGCCGTCAAGCAGGCTGCACTCCTGCAGATGGACATCTGTTGATTTTTTCGTAAACGCAGGGAACGGGCTGAAAGCAAGGGGCGCCGCCATGGACGCTGAATCCTGATTTATCACCTTGACGGAGTACTAGTCCGCCACCCCAATAAACCGGATCTGACAACCCAATGCTGGAGACACTGAGAAAAATCATCGAAGAGGTCAACCGGGCACCGGATCTGACTCAGGCGTTGACTCTTATCGTACATCGGGTTAAAGAGACCATGGCAGTGGATCTCTGCTCGGTCTATCTCAGCGACTACGACAAAAACCAACATGTCTTGATGGCTACCGAAGGACTGAATCCGGACAGCGTTGGTCAAGTGAGACTGGGATTCGGTGAAGGTCTGGTCGGTCTGGTTGGGGAACGAAACGAACCGCTCAATATTGATGATGCCCCACAACATCTGCGTTATCGCTATTGTCCGGGCAGTGGCGAAGAGCAGTATCACGCCTTTTTGGGTGTTCCCATCGTCCACCATCGCAGGTTACTCGGCGTACTGGTGGTTCAAC
This sequence comes from Gammaproteobacteria bacterium, assembly GCA_015491735.1. Taxonomy (GTDB): domain Bacteria; phylum Pseudomonadota; class Gammaproteobacteria; order Thiohalospirales; family Thiohalospiraceae; genus DRMK01. The sequence goes on along the minus strand of WFVH01000066.1, from coordinate 30,261 downwards.
GGCGCAACCCGATCCCTTTTGGTGAAACCGAACTGTCATTCATGATCACTATCGCCGCGCAACTGGCTGGCGGAATCGCCCATGCCGAAGCCAGCGGCGGTATCCGCGGACTGCGCCAGACACTGGGGGAGCCATCCCTACCGGAAAACCGGCCCCTGCAAGGTCTTGCCGGTGCACCCGGCGTGGGGATCGGAACGGCAGTGGTGGTTTACCCTCAAGCCGATCTGGATGTCATTCCCGATCGCCTGCCGGATGATCCGGCCCAGGAAGAGGCAGCGTTCTACGACGCCGTGGACGCAGTAAAAAAGGATATCCGAAAGCTCTCTGCCCGCCTGGAGAAGGTGCTGCCCGCCGAGGATCTGGCACTGTTTGACGCCTACCTCATGTTGCTGGACAGCGGCACACTGGGCAACAAGGTTATCGAGCATATTCGCGCTGGAAACTGGGTTCAGGGGGCGCTGCGCGACACTATCAACGAGCATGTGCGCACCTTCAAGGAGATGGATGATCCCTACCTCAGCGAGCGCAGCGATGACATTCGCGATCTGGGACTGCGCATTCTGGCCTATCTGCAGGAGAATCCGCGCACCCAGACCCGTTATCCGCAACGGTCGGTACTGGTGGCTGAGGAGATCACCGCCACCATGCTCGCCGACGTGCCGGCAGGGCAGTTAGCCGGAATCGTCTCCACCCGCGGCTCTCGCAGCTCTCATATCGCCATCCTCTGCCGCGCCATGGGTGTTCCGGCGGTCATGGGTGCAAAAAACCTGCCGGTCAGCCGGGTTGATGGCCGGGAGATGATTGTTGACGGATACACCGGGCGGGTCTATATCTCGCCGTCCGACGAGGTACGCACCGAGTTTACCCGGCTGTTGCAGGAGGATACCGAGCTGGCCGCCGATCTCTCCCATCTGCATGAGCTGCCTGCCGAAACCACCGATGGAGTACGCATCCCTCTCTATATCAACTCCGGCCTGATTGCCGATATCACACCCTCACGCAACAGCGGAGCAGAGGGCATTGGCCTGTATCGCACCGAATTCCCTTTTCTGGTTGCAGAACACTTCCCGGGAGAAAAGCAGCAGCGGCAGATCTATCGCACCGTACTCAAATCCTTCGCCCCCCTGCCGGTAACACTGCGCACGCTGGACGTAGGAGGAGACAAGAGCCTGCCCTATTTCCCCATCGAGGAGGACAACCCGTTTCTGGGCTGGCGCGGAATCCGCATCACGCTGGATCACCCTGAAATTTTTCTGGTACAACTGCGCGCCATGTTGCATGCTAATCATACGCTGGGTAATCTGCGCCTGCTCCTGCCCATGATCAGCAGCGTCTCCGAAATAGATGAAAGCCTGCAGCTTATACGGCGCGCGCATCAAGAACTCAGTGAAGAGCTGGGCGAGCACCTGGAGAAACCACAAATCGGGGTGATGGTGGAGATTCCCGCCGCCGTATACCAGGCCGATGCCCTGGCCCAGCGGGTAGATTTTCTCTCCATCGGCAGCAACGATCTCACCCAGTATCTGCTGGCGGTGGATCGCAACAACTCCCGGGTGGCCGACCTGTTCGACTCCCTGCATCCGGCGGTGTTGCGGGCGCTGCTGCAGGTAGTGGAACATGGACACCGCTTCGGCAAGGAGGTCAGTGTTTGTGGTGAAATGGCTGGCGACCCCGCGGCCGCCGTTCTGCTGTTGGGGATGGGTATGGATTCGTTGAGCATGACCGTCTCCGGCCTGCCACGAATCAAATGGGTAATTCGCAGCTTCAGTAAACAGGAAGCCGTTGCCCTGCTAAACGAGGTGCTGGCCATGGACGATGTTCATCTCATCCGCCAACATCTGACCCATGCACTGGAACAGGCCGGTTTGGGTGGACTGATTCGGGCAGGAAAATAGCGGGCTGCCGCTGGGACGGTTTTTCAATCGCGGAAGTTATCGAACTGCAGCGGCAGATCCAGATCCGCCTCTCTGAGCATCGCAATCACCTTTTGCAATTCATCGCGTTTTTTACCGGTAACGCGCACCTTGTCGCCCTGAATCGCCGCCTGCACCTTGTATTTTCCATTCTTTATCAGCTTGACAATCTTTCCGGCAAGCTCCTTGTCCACGCCCTGGCGCAGCGTAACTTTCTGCTGGGCGCGTTTCCCGGTAACTTCTGCCTTGTCGATCTCGAGACAAGCAATGTCCACGTAACGCCGGCTAAGTTTTGTCTGCAATATATCCAACATCTGCTTCAACTGAAATTCAGCCTCCGCACTCATGAGAACATCCGACCCCTCCAACTGATATTTTGCCTCACTACCTTTAAAGTCGAATCGGGTGCCCACTTCCCGATTGGCTTGATCCACCGCATTGGATACCTCGTGCATATCCACTTCAGAAACGACATCAAATGAAGGCATGGCCCACCCTGTATATATCTGCTGGCAATCTACTGAAACACCAGAATAACGATGCCCAACCGGCAATGCAAGATACCAGGATAATCGATGGGAAAGTGGCCTTCAGGGAGAGGACCATTCGCGCGTTGCGCCAGCTTGCCATAGCACTCCTATGGCAACGCCACCGCGCCTTGCGACTGACCGCCCAACCACCCGCTGAAAATCGCTTTACTATCGATTGTCCTGGTAACAGATCATTTGCTGTTCATGATCAGTTTTCACATTGGATACAGGTCGTTACCAAACAGCATCAGCCAATTCAAGGCACCGACGAAAAACACCCTGATTGATCCAGGTCAACAAAACAGCGTCCACCACATATTGTGCTTTACAGGCCAACGAGGCACAATATATAGCATGATCACGCCAAGTTAGAGGAGCGTCATGGCGATGCAGCTTTCCCTTCCGGTTCCACAGTTACCAACCGCAGTTGTAAAACGGGACGGCAGCAGAACCGTTTTTGATCAGCGCAAAATCGACTCAGCCATCCTCCGCGCCGGACAGGCCACCGGGGAATTCGGAGAGCCGGAAGCGCATCTGCTCGGCGCCCAGGTGCTCAAGGTACTGGGTTATCGCCTGCGCAGTATCGAGCCGCTGGATATCGAACGCATTCAGGATACCGTTGAGCAGGTCCTGATCAGCGCCAACCACCTGAAAACCGCGCGTGCCTATATCGTCTACCGGGAGCAGCACCACAAGCTGCGTCAGGATCGCCGCACCCTGGTGGATGTTGCCGCGTCGGTCAATGAATATCTGCAGCGGGATGACTGGCGGGTCAACGCCAACGCCAATCAGGGCTACTCGCTGGGCGGGTTGATCCTGAACACCTCGGGAAAGATGATCGCCAACTACTGGCTCAGCCATGTCTATCCGCCGGAGATAGGGGAGGCGCACCGCGAGGGTGATCTCCATATCCATGATCTGGACATGCTGGCCGGCTACTGTGCCGGCTGGTCCCTGCGCACGCTGCTGCAGGAGGGGCTGAACGGGGTGCCCGGCAAGGTGGAGGCGGGGCCGCCCAAACATCTGAGCAGCGCGGTGGGGCAGATCGTCAACTTTCTCGGCACGCTGCAGAACGAGTGGGCGGGCGCCCAGGCGTTCAGCTCGTTCGATACCTATCTGGCCCCCTTTATACGCAAGGATGATCTCTGCTATGACAAGGTGCGCCAGTGCATCCAGGAACTGATCTACAACCTCAACGTCCCCTCCCGCTGGGGTACCCAGACCCCGTTCACCAACCTTACTTTCGACTGGGTCTGCCCCGAGGATCTGCGCGAACAGATCCCGCTCATCGGCGGCGAGGAGATGCCGTTCACCTACGCCGATCTGCAGCCCGAGATGGATATGATCAACCGCGCCTACATCGAGGTGATGACAGCCGGTGATGCCAGGGGGAGGGTGTTCACCTTTCCCATCCCCACCTACAACATCACCCCGGATTTCCCCTGGGAGAGTGAAAATGCCGAACGGCTGTTTGCCATGACGGCGAAATATGGCCTGCCCTATTTCCAGAACTTCCTCAACTCCGATCTCAAGCCGAACATGGTGCGCTCCATGTGCTGCCGTCTCCAGCTCGATCTGCAGGAGCTGCTGAAACGGGGCAACGGCCTGTTTGGTTCAGCGGAGCAGACCGGGTCGCTGGGGGTGGTCACCATCAACTGCGCCCGGCTGGGTTATCTGCACAAGGGTGACGAGCCGCGCCTGATGCAGCGTCTGGATGAACTGCTGGATCTGGCGCGCAACAGTCTGGAGATCAAGCGCAAGGTGATCCAGCGCCACATCGACGCCGGCCTGTTTCCCTATACCAAACGCTACCTGGGGACGCTGCGCAATCACTTCTCCACCATCGGTGTCAACGGCATCAACGAGATGATCCGCAACTTCACCAACGATGCCGAAGATATCACCTCGCCAGCGGGCCACGCCCTTGCCTGCCGCCTGCTGGATCATGTGCGCAAGCGGATGGTGGAGTTTCAGGAGCATACCGGTCACATGTACAACCTGGAGGCCACACCGGCGGAGGGAACCACCTACCGCTTCGCCAAGGAGGATCAAAAACGCTTCGCCGGAATTCGCCAGGCGGGCACCCGCGAGCGCCCCTACTACACCAACTCATCCCAGCTGCCGGTGGGTTTCACCGATGACCCCTTCGAGGCGCTGGAGCGGCAGGAGGCGCTGCAGCAGAAATATACCGGCGGCACCGTGCTGCATCTCTACATGAGCGAGCGCATCAGCAGCGCCGAGGCGTGCCGGCGTCTGGTGCGGCGCGCCCTGGAGGGGTTCCGGTTGCCCTACATCACCATTACGCCCACTTTCTCCATCTGCCCCCGTCACGGCTATCTGAATGGCGAACATGAGTTCTGCCCCGTCTGTGACGACGAACTGCGTTTACGCAAAAGGAGTGAACAATGTCTCAACTGAACAACAAAACCATCGAACTGAAAGACGAAGAGCGCCAGCGCTGCGAGGTATGGACGCGCGTGATGGGCTATCACCGTCCGGTGTCAGCGTTCAACCCCGGTAAAAAATCGGAACACGCCCAGCGCACCTTTTTCCGGGAATGCCGCACAGCCTTCAAATAGGCGGTTTCACCCCGCTGACCACCATCGACTTTCCCGGCGAGCTGGCGGCGGTGGTGTTCTGTCAGGGATGTCCGTGGCGCTGCCGCTACTGCCACAACAGTCACCTCATTCCGGTTTGCGGGGTAAAGTCGCTTGCCTGGGAAGAGATCCTCCAATTCCTCGAACGCCGCCGCGGGCTGCTTGACGCCGTCGTATTCAGCGGCGGTGAGCCAACGCTGCAGAAAGGGTTGCAACAATCACTGCAGCAGGTGCGCGCACTGGGTTTCAAGACCGGTCTGCACACCGCCGGTCCCTGGCCGGAACGGCTGGCGGCGTTGTTGCCTTACCTGGACTGGGTCGGCATGGACCTCAAGGCCACTGTACGGGACTATCCGCGCATTACCGGTGTTCCACGCAGCGGCGAGCGGGCGTGGCAGAGTGCTCAACGACTGCTCGATGCCGGTATGGCGTGTGAATTCCGTGTCACCGTACACCCAATGCTATTGAATGAACAACAGCTCGATGATTTGAAGCAGCAGGCGTTGCTGGCGGGAATAGAAAATCTTCAAGTGCAGCCATGCATAACCAACGGCTGTTTGAACAGCCATTGAATACGCAGACAAAACAGGAACATCAATCAACAAGGGAGCAAATCATGGAATCCGGTACAAACAACGCTCAACCACCCTCTCCTTCTCTCTGGCAGCGCGGTCTTTTCATGCTGATATGCGCCATACTCTACAACATCGCTGAAATGGTATTGGTGGCAGTAGCCATTTCGCAATTTCTGTTCAAGCTCTTCACCGGAAACGAGAACCAACAGCTCAAAACCCTCGGTAGAGGGTTAAGCATTTTCTTTTACCAGACCATGCAATTTCTTACTTTCAACAGCGAAGAGAAGCCTTTTCCGTTCAGCCCATGGCCCGATGCCAACAACGCAGCACCGCTGGCTTCACCACGGAAACGATCTGCCGACAAGGATGAGAGGTAACTATTCAGCATAGTATGAAACAAGCCGTAACTGTTCAGATTGCCCCTGAAATTCGTCAGTTCAAGGCGAAAAATGGGAGTTTACGCGTGTAAATGACCCTTTTTCAACGCAGAAATGGCGGATTTCAGGGGTGAGCTGAATAGTTACGATGAGAGTGACTAATCCGGCGCCGAAACCAAAGCTACTATTATTAACCCGGCCACATAATATGTCGTATTCAGAGTCTCAGGCCTCTCCCCTCTCGGCGTTGCGTACCTTGCCAAGGGAACGCGGACCCTTGCTTGCGGCACGCGCCTTGACAGGGAAAAGGCCCGAGGCTCCCGACCTATTGACAGGACAAAAAAGAGGCCGGACTAATAGCCCAAACCTCACGGCCTCTCATCAAGCCGGCTGATTTCTGCAGCGGCCTTCACGGTTTCAACGACATCGGCAAAATCGGTGCGGCCCGAAACAGAAACCATGGCGCGCTTCTCCCTCTCCATCCCTTCGCTATCCACGGTTGCCGGATCACCATCATGCACAGCATATAGACCGATGACCACAGCATCTCCGCCCACGTGCAAGGCGGTATAGCGCGGCTTGCCCTCTGCGGGCCGGGCCATCCGGAATGCTTGTTGCGCAATATCCGGATTCACTTGTTGTTGATTGCGGGCAAGAGACTCGATCCGTTCCCATGTCAGCTTGAACGCTTTCGCCAGCGCTTCGATACTCTCCCCTTTTTCAGCGCGCTGCGCAATCTCCTCTGCATCTGCGTAAGCGGCTTTACGCGCCTTTTCGCTGCGTAGCAGTGCTGCTATTTTCTCTTTCACCTCAGGCAGGGTCTGCAACTGCTCCGGCACATACTCCTTTTTTCGTAACACCACCATATGAACCGGGCTGATCTCGATCGGCTCACTGTTGTATTCTTGCTCAAGAACCTCCTGGCTGAAAGCAGCCGTAATGACTTTTGCTTCGCTGGCAATTCCTTCACCGCCTTGCCGGCTGAACAAAGGGGTCACCTTGATGGCCAATCCCAACTGGTCCGCAGCCGGCTCCAGGCTATCCGGGTGTTCGTAACTCAGATTGGCCAGCTGTTCGGCCGCATCATAAAACTGCTTTTCGGCCTGTTGACGGCGATAGTCCACAGCCACTTGCTCTCGAATATCCTCATAAGCCGGCGTATTACCAGGCTTGATCTCCGTAATCTTGATAATATGAAAGCCAAAATCGGTACGCACGGGATCACTTACCTCCCCCTGCTTCATGGCGAAAGCGGCTGTTTCAAACGCTGGCTCCATCACTCCCTTGCCAAAAAAACCCAGATCACCCCCCTCCCTGGCCGACCCGGAATCACCGGAATACTCTCTGGCCATGTCGGCAAAAGGCTCTCCTTCCCGAATACGTTTGACTAAACTCTCCGCTTTGCTTCGCGCTTCCGCCACAGCACTGTCATCGGCACCAGAGTCGACAGGGACAAGAATATGACTGGCACGCCGCTGTTCCGGTTTGCTGTAGCTGTTTCGATGTTCATCGTAATAGCTGTGCAGCTCCTCCTCATCCGCCTTGATATTGGAGGCCAGCCCCTCAATGCTAAGCTCCAGGTATTCGACACTAACCTGCTCCGGTTTGGTAAATGCCCGGGGGTTCTCTTGATAGTAGGCAGCAATCTCCTCATCGCTAACCGTTACGTTCGGCTCGTAGTCCTTTGCGGAAAGAGTAAGATACCCAATATCCCGGCGCTGCAAGCGGAGCCGCAGCAACTCATCCAGCTCCGCCCCGGTCACAAAGGCGCTCTCTTCGATACCGCGTTTGAGCTGTTCGACCAGCAGCTCCCGCCGTAACATTGGCTCAAAGCCACCGGGCAACATCCCTTGATTGCGAAGGGCTTGTTCATACGCCTCCGGAGAAAAAGCACCCTCTTCCTGAAAAGCTGGAATAGAGTGAATCTGGGACACCAGCTGAACATCGCTAATCCGGAATCCAGCCGACTCCGCAGCTTGAAAGAGCAGCTCGTTTTCAATCAGCCCCTCGCGGGCCATCTCTCTCAGACGCAAACTATCGAGCAGCGCAGGATCTGCATTGTCCCCCAATGCTGCCAGCAGACGCTGGCGGTGCATCTGCATGGTTCGTTGCACCTCCCGCTGCGGAATCTCCACTCCGTTGACAGTAGCTGCCGCAGGTTCGCGGCCGCCACCGACGTACTCCTGAATACCCCATAAAGCAAAAGGGATAGTGATCAATATAACAATGGCCCAAGCGAACCAGCCCTGAGAACGATTACGGATGCTCTGTAGCATGTCGAAAGAATACCTTGACTGAAATTTAACTACTCCGATCGCCCCGGAAACTCATCAGTTCAAGGCGAAAAATGTGAGTTTACAACTGCAAGTGACCATTTTTCAACGTGGAATTGGCGGATTTCGGGGGCTAGCTGAATAGTTACACTGAACAATTAACGCCTACGGCAAAAGAACACAAACAAAAAAGGCGCGCCTACCGGCACGCCCGTCCCACGATAAAAAGGTATATGGCGGAGTGGACGGGACTCGAACCCGCGACCCCCGGCGTGACAGGCCGGTATTCTAACCAACTGAACTACCACTCCAATTTTTGGTGGGTGCTGAGGGGATCGAACCCCCGACATTCGCCTTGTAAGGGCGACGCTCTCCCAGCTGAGCTAAGCACCCGAACTCCGGAAGCGCGCTAGTTTACTGCATCCTTGAGCGCTTTACCAGCCTTGAATGAAGGAATCCTGGCGGCTGCAATCGTCATTGCCTCGCCGGTGCGGGGATTACGGCCAACACGGGAAGCACGTTCACGCACCAGAAAGGTCCCAAAGCCAATAAGGGTAACTTGATCTCCCTTTTTCAATGCGTCAGTAACAGCATCAAGCGTTGCATCCAGTGCCCGGCCCGCAGCAGCCTTGGAAATATCCGCCCCCTCCGCAATTGCATCAATCAGTTCCGATTTATTCACTACGTTCCTCTCCTTAAATATAGGCAAAAAAAAACGACTGCCGCCATACCCGCCACGACATATCCTGCAAGCGCACCTTATACCAACTGACCAAATCAGCTGTCAAGCTACTCAAAGCGCCTGCCCATCCGCAAAAAAGCTAATGATATCATGATTTTCTCTCCAAGATCCAATCAGTGCGGGCGCAGCGCCGTCCGCCTCCGGCCCTTTCTTGATTTGTCTTTTGCCAGGACATCGACGGCATCCGGCTGGGGTTCCGGCATATGTTGCAAAGCGATCGCCAGCACCTCATCAATCCAGCGCACCGGCCGGATATCAAGCTCCTCGAGTACGTTCTTCGGAATCTCCACCAAATCCTTGCGGTTCTCTTGCGGAATGATGACTATCTTGATCCCGCCACGAAGAGCCGCCAAAAGTTTCTCTTTCAGGCCGCCGATCGCCAACACCTCACCTCGCAAGGTGATTTCACCGGTCATGGCGACATCCGCCCTGACCGGAATGTCGGTCAATGCAGAAACCAGTGCGGTACACATCCCGATACCGGCGCTCGGGCCATCCTTGGGAATAGCCCCCTCCGGAACATGAATATGAATATCATGCGCCTCATAAAAATCCGGTTTGATACCAAGAACCTGTGAGCGGGAGCGAACCACACTCATCGCGGCGGTAATCGACTCTTTCATCACATCACCGAGCTGACCGGTAACCTGATGCTTCCCTTTGCCCGGAACAACGACAGTTTCGATAGTCAGCAGATCACCCCCCACTTCTGTCCAGGCCAAACCCGTAACCTGGCCAACCTGATCCTGCTCCTCGGCCCGTCCGAAACGGAATCGCCGTACCCCCAGGTATTTGTCCAGGTTGCGCGCCGTTATGCTGGTTTTCCTGTTTCGTGCGGCAGTATCGAGCAGAACCTCCTTGACCACCTTGCGGCAGATCTTGGCAATCTCCCTTTCCAGGCCCCGCACCCCCGCCTCCCGGGTATAGAAGCGGATTATATCGCGCAATGCGGACTCCGTAATCGCAATTTCGTTCTCCTTCAAGCCGTTCGCTTTCAATTGCTTGGGAACCAGATAGCGCATGGCGATACTGAGTTTCTCATCCTCGGTATACCCCGGGATGCGAATAACTTCCATGCGATCCAGCAGGGGACCGGGAATGTTCATACTGTTGGATGTCGCGATGAACATGACATCCGAGAGATCGTAATCGACCTCCAGATAGTGATCGGCAAAAGTATTGTTTTGCTCTGGATCGAGAACTTCCAGCAAAGCCGCCGCCGGATCTCCCCGAAAATCCGCCGCCATCTTGTCAATTTCGTCCAGCAGGAACAGCGGATTGCGGGTTCCCACCTTAATCAGGTTCTGAACAACCTTACCCGGCATGGAGCCGATATAGGTGCGGCGATGCCCCCGAATTTCAGCTTCATCACGTACACCGCCCAAAGACATGCGCACGAACTTGCGATTGGTCGCTCTGGCAATGGAGCGCGCCAGGGAGGTCTTGCCCACGCCTGGCGGCCCGACCAGGCAGAGGATCGGCCCCTTCAGTTTCCTCACTCGCTGTTGCACCGCCAAATATTCCAGGATGCGCTCCTTGACCTTCTCCAGACCAAAGTGATCCGCCTCCAGTATTTCGCTGGCTTTAACCAGATTGCGGTGAATTTTCGTGCGTTTCTTCCACGGTACGTTTGTCAAGGTTTCGATGTAGTTCCGCACGACGGACGCCTCTGCCGACATGGGAGACATCATCTTCAGCTTGTTGAGCTCTGCCTCCGCCTTTTCCCTGGCTTCCTGCGGCATTCCCGCAGCTTCGATACGCTTGGCCAGCTCATCTGCTTCATTGGGCACCTCTTCCATCTCACCCAGTTCTTTCTGAATCGCCTTCATCTGCTCGTTCAGATAGTACTCGCGCTGACTCTTTTCCATCTGCCGCTTGACCCGGTGACGGATCTTTTTCTCAACCTGCAGCAGATCGATTTCGGATTCCAGCAGCCCCATCAGGTACTCAAGGCGTTCATTGACTTTGTTGAACTCCAGTATTTTCTGTTTCTCCTCGATTTTTAGCGCCATGTGGGCAGCAATCGTATCCGCCAAACGGCTGGGATCATCAATACCGGACAGGGACGAGAGAATCTCCGGCGGAATTTTGTTGTTCAGTTTTACATACTGCTCAAACTGGGTAATTACCGAACGTGTCAACACTTCAGACTCGCGTTCGTCCATCCGCTCTGGCGCCAGAACGGTAAACTGGGCCTGAAAGAAATCCTCGTTTCCGAGAAAATTCACCACCCTTGCACGCTGATTACCTTCAACCAGCACCTTGACCGTGCCATCCGGCAGTTTCAGCAACTGCAGGATATTGGCCAGCGTGGCAACACGGTGAATGTCTTCCAGGCTGGGTTCATCGGTGGAGGCGTTGGTCTGGGCGGCGAGCAGTATCTGCTTGCTGCTCTCCATCGCTTTCTCCAATGCTCGAATGGATTTTTCTCTCCCGACGAACAGGGGAATAACCATATGAGGATAGACGACAACATCCCGTAAAGGCAGTAGTGGCGCCAACTGGATTGGCTCATCTAAAACTTCAGATATTTGATCTGGGTGCTCTACCATGGAGTCTTCCTGTATTCATTCCGGGCGGCGCCCAGGATACTATTTCGTTGATCCTATGAAATAGGAGCAACTCAACCGAAATTCAAGAGCCGCGTCAAAAAAACGTCCGGTTTTTCTGGAGGAGAGTAGTATCAAAACAACCCTGGCAACCGGATATACCGGCGCCGGCCGCTTTGTATGCGCCTGTTGCAAGTTTCGACAACACGGCCGCTGGTGCGCGCCCGGCGACCCTGTCCTGAAAAAACAACCGGCTGGGAGCAACAAGCATGACCCGTCTCTGTTCTGCGCCACTCGGCGGGGGTGGCGGCTTCGCCTTGACAGGCGCCATGTGCTTGCTGCCCCCGGGGCTGATATCCCTGGTGGCCCGGCCGGTACATCCGTATCTATGACTGATCCGACGCCACCTGTTTCTCAGAACCCTCATAGAGCAGCATCGGCTCAGATGTGCCCATGATTACCCCTTCATCAACGATTACTTTTGAGACATTCTCCATTGAAGGCAGGTCATACATGATATCCAGTAGCGCTTGTTCGATTATGGAGCGAAGCCCCCGCGCCCCCGTTTTACGCTCCATTGCCCGCCGGGCAACCCGCTTCAGCGCGTCAGGCCGGAACTCCAGCTCCACCCCTTCCATTTCAAACAGCTTGACAAACTGTTTGGCGATAGCGTTTTTGGGCTCTGTCAGAATACGCACCAACGCGCCCTCATCCAGCTCTTCCAGCGTCGCCAGCACCGGCAACCGCCCGACAAACTCGGGAATCAAACCATATTTGACCAGATCTTCCGGCTCGATACCGCTAATCAGCTCGCCAAACGCCTTCTTGTCATCCGCAGCCTTGATCTCGGCGGAAAAACCGATCCCGCCCTTTTCCGTGCGATCGCGGATGATACGATCCATGCCGGCAAAAGCGCCTCCACAGATGAATAGTATGTTGGCAGTGTTCACCTGCAAGAACTCCTGCTGTGGATGCTTGCGGCCACCTTGCGGCGGTACAGAGGCAATAGTGCCCTCAATCAGCTTCAACAGCGCCTGCTGGACGCCCTCTCCCGAAACGTCGCGGGTAATGGAGGGGTTTTCCGATTTGCGGGAGATTTTGTCGATTTCATCGATGTAAACAATACCGGTTTGGGCCTTTTCCACATCATAGTCACACTTTTGGAGCAATTTCTGGATAATGTTTTCGACATCCTCTCCAACATAGCCCGCCTCGGTGAGCGTCGTGGCATCCGCAATGGTAAAGGGAACCTTCAGCAGCCGCGCCAGTGTCTCGGCCAACAAGGTTTTTCCACTTCCGGTAGGACCGATGAGCAATATATTGCTCTTGACCAGCTCCACGTCATCACGGCTTTGGCCAACTTCAAGACGCTTGTAGTGATTGTATACCGCTACCGACAAGGTCTTTTTGGCTGAATGCTGGCCAATCACATATTCATCCAGCACCCGGTTGATTTCATGCGGAGTCGGCAGTTTGGCCGACGTATCTTCTGCGTCCTGCTCCTGGATCTCCTCGCGAATAATATCGTTGCAAAGGTCCACACACTCGTCACAGATGAAAACCGACGGGCCGGCGATTAACTTGCGTACTTCGTGCTGGCTCTTCCCGCAAAAAGAGCAGTAAAGCAGCTTGTTACCGTTGCGTTTCTCGTCACTCATTTACCTACCTCTTCAATCCAGCAGAACGTAAGTTCAACCCTGCCCAACTTTCCCCTTTTTTGCAAGCCCCCGCGGGGGATCTGGATGTTTATTTACTTTTTCTCCACAGAAGCATGGCGTTCAGACAAAACGCTGTCAATCAAGCCATACGCTACGGCTTCTTCGCCGTTCATGAAGAAATCACGGTCGGTATCCTGGCGAACCTGCTCGATCGGCTTGCCAGTATGCGAGGCAAGTACGCTGTTCAAACGCTCCCGCACCTTCAGAATCTCATTGGCGTGGATTTCAATATCTGTTGCCTGCCCCTGGAAGCCACCCAGCGGTTGATGAATCATCATTCGCGAATGGGGCAGACAGTAACGCTTGCCGGCCGCCCCCCCCGCCAGCAGCAACGCTCCCATACTGGCTGCTTGGCCAATACACATGGTGCTTATATCCGGCTGGATGAACTGCATGGTGTCATAAATGGCCATTCCAGCCGTCACCGCTCCCCCGGGGGAGTTGATATACAGGTGAATGTCCTTGTCGGGATTCTCCGATTCCAGGAACAGTAACTGGGCAACCACCAGATTTGCCATATGGTCCTCGACGGGCCCAATCAGAAAGATCACCCGCTCCTTGAGCAGCCTGGAGTAGATGTCATAGGCCCGCTCACCGCGCGCCGACTGCTCTACTACCATGGGAACCAGCCCGGTATTGAATATCTCCAATGGTCTCTCCTGTCCTGTAACGTTATCTAGATAATCGGTCATATGTACTGTTTCTTGATGCAGCGATTGCAAACGAACCTCCCGGCCACCGGGATCTCAGCGTGTCACAACCATACGCTGAATCAGCAAAAGCATCCTTTGCAACAGCGCTTACTGTTTTGCTGTCAACTCGGCAAAATCAACCGGTTTCTCTTCCACCTGGGCTTCCGCCAGCACCCATTCAACCACACTGTTTTCCAGCACCAACGCTTCGACTTCGGCCAGGCGCTTTTTGTCCGCAAAATACCAGTCGATAACCTCTTGCGGTTTTTCGTACGGCTGTGCTATTTCCTCAACAGCCGCCCGCACATCGTCCGGCTCCGCCTGGAGTTCATTGAGCTTGATGATCTGCGCCACAATCAATCCCAATGAAACACGGCGTTCCGCCTGCTCGGTGAACAGGGAAGGATCCATATCTCCGCCACTCCCCTGATCCACCCCTTGCTGAGCCATCTGTTGGCGCATTTGAGCCGCCAGATTACGCGCCTCCTGTTCCACCAGGCTTTTCGGCAACTCCATCTTGTTGGCTTCCAGCAGTTTATCCATCACCTGCTGTTTTACGCGGGATGTCAACGCCTGGTTCAGTTCCCGTTGCATATTGGCCCTTACCTCTTCCCGCAAGGCGCTGACCCCTCCGGCAATACCCAGGTGCTTGGCAAATTCGTCATTGATTTCCGGCAACACCGGCGCTTCAACCCGCGTGACATCGACAGCAAAACCGGCCGCTTTTCCCGCCAGTTCGCCAGCGTGGTAGTTTTCCGGAAAGGTTACATTCAATGTACGCTTTTCACCCGCCTTGACCTCTTTCAAACCCTCTTCGAAACCGTCGATCATGCGGCCGGCTCCCAACACGAGTTGAAAATTCTCGGCCTTTCCTCCCTCAAACGGCTCCCCGTCGATTGTACCAACGAAATTCAATGTCAACTGATCACCATCGGCCGCTGCCCCCTGTTTCTCCTCCCAGCGAGTCCGCTGCTTGCGGATGGACTCGAGCGTGTCGTCGATATTCTGCTCGGTAATCTCGGAAACCGGTCTTTCTATTCTGATCTCCGAACAGGGAGCCAATTCAAACTCCGGGTAAACCTCAAATACCGCTGTGTATTGCAGGCCATCGTTCCGCTCCAGTGTCTCCGTATCAACGGAGGGAGTTCCGGCGGGGTTCAGCTTCTGTTGCGACAGCGCTTCATAGAGCGTGGTCTGCATCACTTCACCGATAACTTCGTCGCGTACCTGCTTCCCAAATCGGTGCTGGATAACGGGCAGTGGCGCTTTTCCCGGGCGAAACCCGTCTACCCGCACGCGCTGCCGCATGGATTTCAACCGCTCCATGACCGCCTCGGAGATGCGCTCTTCGGGTACAGACACGGTCATGCGCCGTTCCAGTGTGCCGGTGGATTCCACAGATACTTGCATGCTATTTCCTCGTATACGTTCAGGATCTGGTGCGAAAGGAGAGACTCGAACTCTCACGGGTTACCCCACTGGAACCTAAATCCAGCGCGTCTACCAATTCCGCCACTTTCGCAGTTAGCCCCTCATTATACACACTAAGGCGGATTTCTCACCCCCGGCTCCAAACAGGATATAGTGAAACTGTTTGCGCATTTTGGCATAATGCAAGGTTCCCTGTATTTTTTGCCGCGGGGGAAACGGCATCATAATCGAGGGTATAACCGATGGCAGCAGATCAGCCCCTGGTGGGTGTTGTAATGGGCAGTAACAGCGATTGGGAGGTGATGAAGCACGCTGTGCAGCATCTGGCTGATCTGGGTATTCCCCATGAAACCAGGGTGGTTTCCGCACACCGCACACCAGACCTGTTATACGAATATGCCAGCAATGCGGTGGCTCACGGCTTGCGCTGTATTATTGCCGGTGCCGGTGGTGCGGCGCACCTGCCAGGAATGCTGGCGGCGAAGACCGCGGTTCCGGTTCTGGGGGTTCCGGTACCTTCCCGCTATCTGAAAGGACAGGACTCCCTTCTTTCCATTGTGCAAATGCCCAGGGGGATCCCGGTAGCAACCTTCGCCATAGGGGAGTCCGGAGCCGCTAACGCCGCTTTGTTTGCCGCGGCCATTCTGGCGCGGGAGGATGCTGATACCGCTGCCAGACTAGAACGCTTCCGCAACAATCAGACCCAGGCTGCCCTCAATATGCGGCTGCCGCCAACTTCATGATTTTACCCGGAGAAACGCTGGGAGTTCTTGGCGGCGGGCAGTTGGGCCGTATGTTTTGTGAAGCTGCGCGCACCCTGGGCTACAAAACCATTGTCCTCGACCCCGATCCGGACAGCCCCGCCGGTGATGTTGCCGACAGGCACCTGTGCGCAAATTATGAGGACGAGTTCGCGCTCCAGGAGATGAGCAACCGATGCGCAGCCATCACCATCGAATTCGAGAATGTTCCGGCCACCAGCATGCGCTACCTCAGTCAGCGCTGCCAGGTCAGTCCTTCTCCGGAGGCCCTGCAGATCTGCCGTAACCGCATTCGTGAAAAACATTTCCTGTGTGATCACGATCTTCCAACCGCCCCTTTCGCCGTAGTAACGAACGAAAACCAGCTTGAACCGGCTATCCGGAAAATCGGCGTACCTGCGCTGCTCAAGACCGCAACGGGCGGATACGATGGAAAGGGACAGACATTCATTACAGAAGAGGCACAGATCGAATCTGCATTCTGCGAACTGGGCCGGACTCCCTGTGTGCTGGAACGTCATCTGGAGCTGTCCCTCGAGCTATCGGTAGTCGTGGTTCGCACCGCTGACGGTGCGAGCTGCTGCTATCCGGTAGCAGAAAACCAGCATATAAGCGGTATTCTCGATACCTCTATCGTACCGGCACGCATCCCCTCCTCACTGGCCCGGCAAGCCAGCCATCTCGCAACCCGGGTTGCCGACAGTCTCAATTTTAACGGCGTGCTCGCAATAGAGCTTTTTGTGGTCAATGAGATGCTGCTGATCAACGAGATAGCCCCGCGCCCTCACAACAGCGGGCACTATACCTTGAACGCTACCGTATCCAGCCAGTTTGAACAACAAGTGCGCATGCTCTGCGCTCTCCCCCCGGGAGACACGGCGCTGCTCTCTCCCGCAGTCATGTGCAATCTGTTGGGTGATCTTTGGGAGAGCGCCATACCGCCGTGGGAGAACATGCTGCAACAACCGACTGCAAAACTACATCTCTACGGCAAGCGAAAAGCCCGCCGGGGCCGCAAGATGGGACACTTTACCGTTCTGGAGCAGGACATCGAACGCGCCCTGCGGATATCACAAGAGATTAAACAATCGCTTGCATCCAGCCTTCCTCCGTAATGGATGGAAAATGGCAGCCAACCTCCTGCCGGTTGCAGAGTGTGGCAGAGCCGCCCGGCCTCCTCGGCTGAAGCAATTCGGTTTGACCCGGCGCACAAGCTCAAATAGCATTGAAACCATGTGGCATACAAAAACAATCACCACCCTGATAGTTGTCCTCCTCTTCGCCGGTTGCAGCCAGAATCACACCCGATCGGTTGAGCTTCGCCTCCCCGTTCCCCCGACACTGCAAACCCCCGCGCCGCAAAATGAAACCGCCCCCCCCTCCCAGAAAGCGGCTCTCCGGCGCCACCCGGACCATCTGCTCTCCAATGAAGCCGCTCCGGCCGATCTGTGGGATCGCGTACGACGGGGGTTCCGGCTGCTGGACAACGCTCCGGATACGCTGCCAAACAGCCTGAGCTGGTACGAACAACGCCAGTATCACATGGATCGCGTGGCTGAACTCTCTTCTCCCTATCTGTATTTTGTCCTGGAAGAGGTCGAAAAACGGGGAATGCCCTCTGAGATCGCGCTCCTGCCGATCGTGGAGAGTGATTACCGCCCTTTCGCCTATTCTCGCAGCGGGGCTGCGGGAATATGGCAGTTCATCCCCTCCACGGGAAAACATTATGGCCTGGTTCAGAACGCGTGGTACGATGGCCGCCGTGACATTTACACCGCCACGCATGCCGCGCTGGATTTTCTCCAGGATCTGCATGACCGGCTGAATAACGACTGGCTGCTTGCCCTGGCGGCATACAACTCGGGGGGCACCACGGTCGAGCGCGCCGTCAAAACGGCCAGACGGAACGGGAAAAGTGGCGACTTCTGGTCTATCCGCTCCCTGCTGCCCCGGGAGACACGCCACTACATTCCCAAGCTACTGGCCATTTCCACAATTGTGAAGGAGCCACAACGCCACAATATCGTGCTGAAAAAAATCCCCAACGAACCCCGCATAACCCACATTACCATCGAAGGCCGCATCAGTCTGCAGGTTGCCGCCCGGCTTGCCGGGCTTTCCATCCACGACTTCCGGCAACTCAATCCCGCTTTCAACTACCTGATGACTCCTCCCGATGGGCCTCACCACCTGATGCTACCCGTTGACAGTGCAGCCAGTTTCAAATGGAGGCTGGCCCAACTGGATCCCGGCGAGAGGCTGGGGCAGATTACCCATACCGTCAGTGCCGGTGAAAGCCTGAGCACCATCGCCAGCCAATATGACACCACTGTTGTCGCGCTCAAGCGTGCCAACGACTTGAGGGGGAGTCTCATCTACGTGGGTGACAAGCTGAACATTCCGGTTGCCGGCACGACCACCCCTTCCGGGACCTTACCTGCGGACACCACCCACACGGTTAGTGACGGTGATACACTCTGGGGCTTGGCCCGGCGCTATCGCGTAACCATCAGTCAACTGGAGAAATGGAACGCCTTGACGACCGGTCAACCATTGATGCCGGGGCAACAGCTGATCGTATTGCCACGCAACCCCATCTGAACCGCTGCCTCCAAAACCTCTTCCCTGGTGTATCCGCCAGCCCGTTCCCCAGAGCCGAGCATGCTAAAACAATCGATAGCAAACAGGTAACTATACAGTTACCGGCTTGTTTTATACTATGCTGAATAGTTACGCAAATAGTTCAGTTGCCGGGGAAACAAAACGGCTGGAGAAACTTGTGGCCAATAGAAAAGAGGGTATTATAAGGAATCGTCAATATTGGCAATCGGCTTGGCTCCGCGTACCCCCCTTCTCCAGATGACCAAACCCTCACTTTCTATCGATAGTGCCAGCCACCTTGTTGCCGCCGGGGTTCTCTTTCTCTATCCGGTACTTATATTGCTTCTGACCCCGATGGACAGTTTCGGCCTGACATTGTTTGCGCTGGGTGGAATCTGGGCTATCTGGCGCCAAGGCAAAGAGGAACCCGCCACCCGGGAGGAAAAACTGTTCTATCTTGCCATGAGCGCTTTTTTTCTGGCCGCTCTGGTTACCACCCTTCTGGGCGGCATCGATCAGGAAGGGATAAAAAAACTGAACAAATTTCTACACCTGTTACTGGCCATCCCGGCCTATCTTTTTTTGCGCCATACGGGAGTCAATCTGGCCGCTCTCTGGTATGGGCTGGTTGCCGGGGCCATGGTAGCAGCGATAACTGCGCTGGTTGAGATAGCGGGCCAGCCACCTGGATTCCGTGCAAGCGGCGCAACCCATCCGATCATCTTCGGCAATCTGGCGTTGGCAATGGGCGCCATGTCCCTGGCTGGAACCGGCTGGTTCCGCGCTCGTGCCCGCTGGCTGATCGTCCTGCCAATTGCCGCGGCGTTCTGCGGCCTGCTTGCCAGCCTGCTTTCTCACGCGCGGGGAGGATGGGTGGCTGTCCCTCTCCTTACCCTTATCTTCGTCTGGTACGCCCGCCGGTTTGTCTCCCCTCTGCAGCGCTGGTCAGCAGTGGCCCTGCTGGCGGCGGTAGTGCTTGCAAGTTACTGGATACCCGCTACCGGCGTCAAAAACACCGTTGATCGTACAATTACCAATGTGGCCGGCTATCTGCAAAGCGACATCGATGATGAAGCAAGGGGCACCTCCATCGGCTCCCGGCTCGAGATGTGGCAGGCAGCCTGGCGGATCTATCGGGATAACCCGGTCTTTGGGGTCGGTTGGGGGCATTACAAGCGAAACGCGCAGTCCCTGGTGGACGAAGGCGAGCGCCACCCGTCAACTGCCACGTGGGGCCACCCACACAATCAGTTTCTCTCTGCAATGGCAAACGGTGGAACCATCGCGCTGATCGCCATCGTGCTGCTGTTTCTGGTACCCGCTGGACTGTTTATCCGTTGTATCAAGGCGGGAAACACACCGAACGCCCAACGCCTGGCTCTGGCTGGTTTACTGTTGATTACGGCGTTCATCGCCTTTGGTTTGTCAGAGGCCATTTTCGAGCGTATTTGCCCGGTAAGCTTTTTCTCATTCTATATGGCCGCCCTGTTCGCTGCGATACGCACTCAGCCAGACACCGCGCAGAACCGTTCTGTCCGCCGCAAACAGCACCTGTCGACGATTATCATTGCACAGGATGAAGCCGACCGGATCGAGTCCTGCCTGCAATCGGTTGCAGGCTGGGCGGATGAGATTATCGTGCTGGACAGCGGCTCCAGCGATAATACCGTCGAGATCGCCCGGCGTTATACCGACCAGGTGTTCGAAACCGACTGGCCCGGCTACGGCCCGCAGAAACAGCGTGCGCTGGAGAAGGCACGTTGTGACTGGGTGCTCTCCATCGACGCAGATGAACAGGTATCACCCGAGTTGCGCCGTGATATCGACCGCGCCCTGGATGCCAGCCCGGAATGCGTTGGATACCGCACCCCCTGGGCAGTGGTCGTCTATGGCCACAGGCTGGACTTTGGCCGCAGCGCGCGTGCACCATTGAGGCTGTTCCGGCGCAAAGGCGCACGTTTCAGCAGTGATCAAGTCCATGAAAAGGTGCTTCTGCCAAAGGGAAAAGTCGGCAAACTGCGGGGGCGGCTGCTCCACTTCACCCACCGGGACTATGGCCACGCCCTGTACAAAAATGCCCACTACGCCTGGCTGGGGGCGCAAAAACGTTTTGCCGGCGGCCGCAAGGGTGGCGGCCTGCTGCTAGCAAGCCTGCGCGGCATTTGGACGTTCATCCTGATCTATATCTTTCGCCTGGGCTTTCTGGACGGCCGGGTTGGATTTCTGGTGGCTGCGCTGTATAGCCAGAACTCTTTCAACAAGTACGCCGGCTTGTGGACCTTGCGGCGCCAGGCCAGCTTGGCCAGGCAAAGCCGATCCAACCGTTATCTCAAACGCCAATAGCGCATCTGCCTGCGAATCCGCAGCTTGCGCCAAAGATTGACGGGTTTCTGCTTGAGCCTGCCGGCATACCGCTCGATGAACTCGTCGGTTGCCGCCAGTACACGCTCACTGGAGTTGCCATCCCGGTAGGGGTGCAAACTGTCGATAAAACGGCGGCTTGAACTCATCAACGCCTCCGGCCGGGATAGCGCCCGATTGATTGCCGGGGCAATCTCGCCGGTTTCCAGCGTATTGATATAGTGCGGGCCGGGAACCTTGGTACGGAAAGTGACAACCGGCTTGTCGAGCAGCATGAACTCCATCGCAATAGATGAGGTGTCACACAGCATCACGTCGGCAGCCTGGAGCACGGGCAGTGGGTCTTCCTGAACGTCGACAAACTGCAGGTTGGGACCCTGCAAGGCCCGGTACTCCGCCACCAGCGAAGCATCCTGCTTGGGGTGCATTGTCACCAGCCAATGCCATTGATCCTGCTGTGATAACCGTTTGATGGTATCGAGCAAGGCCGGAGCCGATGTCAGGGAAGGGCTGAACGTAGAGGCATACAGCACCACGGGTTTATCCAGGCCAGGCCGATACCGCCGGACATCCACATCCCGGTGCTGAAACAGGGGGTCGACCTTTGGCCAGCCGGTCTCGGTGACATGAAAGGTGCCATGCCTTCGGGCAAGCGCCGAAAACAGCTCCGTTCCCTCCGGGGCATGGGTACAGTACAGATCAAAAAAACCCCTGATTCGATAATGCCCCTTTTTGCCGGTAGCATCGTTGGCGAGGCCATGAAACACCTCAACCTTCACACCGGGAAAGAAATCCGGCACCCAGTTGGTAGGGACGAAAACGGCCACCGGATTGCAGTCCTTCACCTCCTCAACGCTGCGAAGCACCTTTTCATCCGGCCGCAGAAGGGTTTCATCGATATCGTGCATATACCAGGCAGCCAGATCTCCGCGCGCACGTATCGCCTCCTGCAGCGGACGCAGTATGGGAAGAGCATAGGCCTGGCTTACAAACAGAAGATAGCGATTCACAACGGCGACTGAACCATCGGGCCGATAACTCCGGCAGCCGGGGCCGGTATGTCTGGTTGCCGGGTCAATAGCAGTAGCAACATGATTTCAATGAGAAAAAAGATAATCCACAATGCGCGCTGATACGTTCCCGTCGGTTGCACCGATAAGCCGCCGGGTATACTCCCGCCGCTTGCCGCTAAAGCGTGACGGATTGGCAAGTTCCTCTTCGACGCGTGTTTTCAACTCCTGAAAACAGCCGGCATGGACCGAGATGTCACTGTACTGCTGGATAGTAGCATCCAGACGTTTTTTCAACCGAAAACGCAATGGGCCACGGTAGCTCCAGCGCACCTTGAGGAAATCGCACCACACCACCGGCTTGTCCAGGGCGGCAAATTCGAACAGTGCCGAAGAGGCGTCACTGATCATCAAATCGGCACAGCCCAGGTAGGGCAACAGATTGAAGGCATCTGGATCGGGAAAGTGAACATTGGCGGCCCGGGACCACAACAGGAGTTTGTCGCGCTGGCAATGATATCTGGCCTTGCTCAAGGTAAAGGGATGGGGCTTGATAATGAGATTGTATGCCGAAAACTGCTGCGGCCAGTCATCCGCCATGAGTTCGATTGAGCTTGGGTAGTAAGTCGGTGCATAAAGCAGCGTTGGCTTGTCCGGATTCAGACCGGCAGCAGCGAGATCGAGACCAGGGCGTCTTTCCGACACCCCAAACAGGGGATCCAGTTTGGCGTAGCCCACCTCCAGCAGAGGGCGGCCTGGATACATCCGCTGCAGAACTTCTGTATAATGGGGACCTTCGATGAAACGTATGTCCATGTCCATCAAGCCCGGCCGGTAAACGTCGCTTTTCATGCCGATGCCGTGATAAAGCTGGGCGGTTCTGGTATGGGAGGCCAACTTGTCCAGATCCGGAAAGGTGTTGCCAAAGACGACCCAGTCGGGCGATGCAGCCCGATAGAGACTGGCCGCGGCGGCGCGGTTCTCCACCCAGTGAAACTGCAGCCCTTCCCGGGCAGCGGTTCTCTCGATGGCCTCATGCATGCCATGTTCACGATAGAAGCAGAAGTGGCAGTCGGCGCCACGCTCCCGAAGCAGATGATATACCGGCAGGTACTGGGTCAGGTAATATAGGTGGGTACTGTCAAAATAGATATTCATTTGCGAAACCGTTCCGGCATCTGCATTGAGGACGAGGGATAAATGGTAACCAAATCTGCAGCTTTATCAACACTAACCAAACACGTCATAAACTAAAGGGCTAATTCTCTCCGGGCATTATGGAATGAACAAAACAACACAATTCAAACATCTGCTGCAGTCAAATCAACTGGAATTCATCCTGGAAGCCCATAACGGCCTGAGCGCCAAAATCGGCGAAGAAGCCGGTTTCAAGGGGCTTTGGGGGAGTGGTCTCTCCCTCTCCGCCCAGTTCGGGGTGCGAGACAACAATGAAGCCAGTTGGACCCAGCTCCTGGAAATGCTGGAATTCATGTCCGACGCGACCTCCATCCCCATCCTGCTGGACGGGGATACCGGCTATGGCAACTTCAACAACATGCAGCGGCTGGTACAGAAGCTGGAGCAGCGGGATATCGCCGCGGTATGTATCGAAGACAAGCTGTTTCCCAAAACCAACAGCTTCATCAAGGGAACCGCCCAACCGCTTGCGGATGTGGATGAGTTCTGCGGCAAGATCAAGGCAGGAAAGGATGCGCAGCGGGACGATGACTTCAGCATCGTGGCGCGGGTGGAGGCCTTTATCGCCGGCTGGGGTCTGCAGGAAGCGTTGCGCCGCGCCGAGGCCTATCACGCCGCCGGCGCGGATGCCATCCTGATTCACTCCGCGCTGTCGGTACCGGATGAGGTTCTCGCCTTCAAACGTGAATGGGGAGAACGCTGTCCGGTAGTGATCGTTCCTACCAAGTATTACGCCACACCGACCGATGTATTCCGTGACCATGGATTCTCCCTCTGCATCTGGGCCAACCAGATACTGCGAGCCTCCATCTCCGCCATGCAGCAGACGGCCCGCACACTGGCGGAAGAGGAAAACCTGCTCTCCATCGAGGATCGCATCGTGCCGGTCGCCGAGGTGTTTCGCCTGCAAGGGGCCGGCGAACTGCAAGAGGCGGAGAAGCGCTACCTCCCCAAAAGCACCCGGGGCATTCGGGCGATCGTGCTCGCCGCCTCGCAGGGAGGCGAACTGGGCGAGCTGACGCGGGAAAAGCCGAAAGCGATGCTCGACATCTCCGGCGCCCCTCTGCTGTCCCGTATCGTCGACGCCTACAACGCGGTTGGCATCAAGCAGATCACCGTGGTGCGCGGCTTTGGCAAGGAGCATGTCAACCTGCCCAACCTGCACTACGTGGACAACGACGATTTCGCCGACACCGGCGAGCTGCTCTCCCTGCACCGGGCGCTCTCGGAGCTGGACGACAGCCAGGACACCCTCATATCCTATGGCGACGTGCTGTTTAACAAATATATCCCCCAGATGCTGTCAGACGAGAAGAGTGATATCGTCATCATGGCGGATACCCATTGGCAGGAGAGCGTCAACCGGCATCGCCAGGCCGACTACGTCAACTGCTCCCAGGCCAGTTCACGCCGCGCCTTTGGCGCGAAAATTCAGTTATGCCGCATCGACGAGAAGCTTCCGGATGAAGCGATCCACGGAGAGTGGATGGGCTTTGTCAAACTCGCTTCCACGGCGCTGCCGCTGGTGCGGCAGCACTTGGAGACACTGCTGGCCAAGCAGAACGGCCGCCAGGCCAAACTGCCCGATCTGCTCAATCACCTGGTCATGCAGCAGATACCGGTACAGGTCCTCTACACCACCGGGCACTGGCTGGATATTGACTCTCTGGATGATGTCGTGCAGGCGGGAAGTTTCTAGATGATCCCGGCACCCCGTTTTGTCGAGGCCGCGCGGAGCAGGGGTTTTTCCCTGTACAGCGGGGTCCCCTGCTCCTATCTGAAACCATTCATCAACTGTGTGATCGACTCCCCGCAACTGCACTACATCGGCGCGGCAAACGAGGGTGACGCCGTCGCGGTTGCGGCAGGAGCCTGGCTGGGTGGCAAGCGCGCCGTGATCATGTTCCAGAACTCGGGCCTGGGGAATGCGGTGAATCCGCTGACATCGCTGAACTTCACTTTCAGGATTCCCGCCCTCATCATCACCACCCTCCGCGGCGAACCCGGGGGTGCGCCAGACGAACCCCAACACGAACTCATGGGCGCCATAACAACAAACATGCTGGAGCTGATGCAGGTTCCGTGGGAGTATTTCCCCGCCAACGAGAGTGATATCGAGGCTGTACTCGAACGCGCCACCCGGTATATGGATACCCACCACCTGCCCTATGCCCTGGTGATGAGAAAAGGAACCGTGGACAGCTACGCACTGCGCTCCCGGCCCCAAAAACGGCCCACTTTCAGTGCCAGCTGCCCATGCGTCAGCGGCAGCCCGGCCAGCGCCAGCCGCGCCGAGGTGTTACAGGCGCTGCAGTCGGCGACCCGGCCCGGCGATATCATGCTGGCCACCACCGGTTTTACCGGGCGGGAACTATACGCCTGCGGCGATAGTGATAACCAGCTCTACATGGTCGGTTCGATGGGCTGCGTCTCCAGTCTGGCCCTGGGGCTGGCCCTTGCACAGCCCAACCGGCGGATTATCGCCGTGGATGGCGATGGAGCCCTGTTGATGCGCATGGGCGCAATGGCAACCATTGGCTATGAGCATCCCGTCAATCTCACCCACATACTGCTGGACAACCAACGCCATGAATCGACCGGCGGGCAATCCACCGTCTCCCACTCCATCGACTTCTGCGCCATCGCCGCCGCTTGCGGCTATCCGCAGGTTGCCCACGCCACGGCCAGCGCCGACGCCGGGCGGTTTCTGGAACAGGAGAGGAAAGGCCCGGGCTTTTTGCACGTCAAGATCCGGCCCGGCGTTGCGGACGACCTCCCCAGACCGGATATCACCCCTGCGCAGGTCGCCCAACGGCTGCGCCGATTCGTGGGAGGCCACCCGTGAACCGCCCAACTATCCTCCTTAACCCCGGCCCGGTTACGCTGAGCAACCGGGTGCGTCACGCACTCGCCCGGGCGGATCAATGCCATCGGGAGCCGGATTTTGCCCGTTTCATGCTGGAGATAACAGACGCGCTCTCGCGTGTATATCCTGGCTCACGGAAGCGGTTCGAGCCGGTTGTGCTGACCGGTTCCGGAACCTGCGCCGTGGAAGCAATGCTGTCCAGTCTGGTGCCCCGTGACGGCCTCACCCTGGTCGTGAGCAACGGCGTCTATGGCGAACGCATGGCGGACATGATACGCAACCACGGCAAACCGATGGAGCAGATTCGGTGCGACTGGCTGCAGCCCATGGATCTGGTTGCCGTGGAAAAACGTTTGGCGGCGGGGGACATAACCCATGTGGTTGCAGTCCACAATGAAACCACCACGGGGCGGCTGAACGATATCGCTGCTCTCGGAAAACTGTGCAGGAAATACGATGCCGCCCTGCTGCTCGATGCGGTCAGCAGTTTCGGCGCGGAAAGCATCGATTTTTCCGGCTGGAACCTCCAGGCACTGGCAGCCACCGCCAACAAATGCCTGCACGGCGTCCCGGGGATCGCCTTCGTGCTGGTGGACCAGGACGTTATGGATGGAGGGAGCAGCTACTCCAGTACGCTCTATCTCGATCTGTACCGCTATCACCGGGAGCAAAAGACAGGCTTTTCTCCTTTCACTCCCGCGGTACACGCCTGTTTTGCACTGCACGAAGCGCTGCTGGAGCTGGAAGAGATGGGTGGCCGGGAAGCCCGCCAGCAGCGTTATCGCTATCTTTCCGGCCGGATCCGCCAGGCGCTGATAGCCCTGGGCATCCGGCCCCTGCTACCGGAAGAGTCCTGTTGCTCCATGATCAGCTCTTTCCTGCTGCCCAAGGACATCAGCTACCCGCAACTGCACGGCCTGCTGTTAGAGGCGGGTTTCGTAATCTACGCGGGACAGGGAGAGCTGGCGAAGAGCATCTTCCGAATCGCCAATATGGGCGACATCCAGGATCAGGATCTGGAGCACCTCATCGCCACATTCCGTCAGCTCATGGAGCGATAATGCCGGTCAGGATTGCTGTCATTCTCGCGGCCGGGATGGGTACCCGCCTCGAACAACAGGGCGAGAACCAACCCAAGGGATTCCTGCAACTGGGTGAAAAGCCCATCGTGGAGGAGTCACTGGAACGCCTCTCCCGGGCAGGTATCGAGCATGTGATTATCGTCACCGGCCATCGCGCAGCTTTCTATGAACAGCTCGCCAGGGCGCATAAAGGTTTCGTGGAACTGGTGCACAATCCACGGTATGCCGATTCCGGCAGTATGTACTCCCTCTACTGCGCACGCGAACTGCTGCAGGAGGATTTTCTGCTGCTGGAATCCGATCTGATCTATGAACAACGGGCGCTGGATGCCTTGTTGAACGATCCCCGGCGAGCGGTCATTCTGCTCTCCGGCCGCACGGACTCGGGAGATGAGGTGTACGTCGAAGCCAACGGCCCCCAGGTGGTTGGAATGTCGAAAAACCGCCACGAACTGGGAAACGGCATTGCCGGAGAACTGGTGGGAATCAGCAAAATCTCCCGCTCACTGTTTGTTCGGATGTGCACGCTCGCCGCGCCGGTATTCACCACCACCCTGCACATGGACTATGAAACCGATGCCCTGGTGGCAGCCGCCCGGGGACACCCTTTACACTACCACCGGATATCTGACCTGCTGTGGGCGGAAATTGATGACGCAAGGCAGCTCTCCCGAGCCAGAAAGAGCATCTATCCAGCTATTCTGTTGAGTGAGTCCCGCCGCTACTGAAAAAGGGGTGGCTGTCCCTCCGTTCCCCTCCGGGGAAAGAGATTGGCCGGCATATTGGCCATCGCCATGATTCTGGCCATGGCTTCATCATGCCTGCGAAGATAGCCGATCCCTTTGGGCAGCGTTCAACCGTGCCCTGGACACAGGCATAGATAAATTCCGCTGCCCCCGTGCAATCGGCACCTCGACACGGAGCCGTTACCTATTTATAGAAACGGCCCATCTCCTCCATTACCGAACGCATCAGCCCGGGCGACAGGCGGGCATCCGGAATGGGACGGTAGTCATCACCCAGAACATCCACATTGCCCACCTCATCCACCACGGTTATCCGGTTCTTCTCCATCACGGCAAACTGGCCGTAACTGCTGAGCAACAGATAGGGGGCCGGCTCGCCATCGACAAGATGCTTGCCACTGCTGTAGTCGCGGATATCGTTGCGGCAGCCCAGCAGCTCCTGCATCAGAGTGGGTGTCATATCGAAATGGCTGGTCCAGTGAGAAAGGGATCGCGGCTCCTTTCCGGGCCAGCGGATCACCAGCGGAACCTTGGTCTGCCACGGAGAAAAGTTACTGTTGTGCCCCCAGTAGTTGAGCTTGTTATCGTTGAACTCCTGACCGTGATCACCGGTGATCACCACCACCGTTTCATCAAGCAGCCCTTTCTTCTCCAGCCGGCTGATCACCTTTCCCACCAAACTATCCACGAAGTGGACCGAGTTCCTGTAACGGTTGAAGAACGGTGTCCGATCAAACTCATTGTCCAGCAACAGATAGTTCACCGAACTCCACGACGGTTGAAAAATCTGCGGGTAATCCGGTGGAAAATCATAGCCATGCGGCGAATCGTAGAACAGGAAACCGAAAAACGGCTGCCCGCCATGATCCAGAAAATCGATGAACTCATCGGTGATGTTCTGGTCCCGCTCCCAGGGAGTTCCCCCCTTGGAGCGAAGACGCAGATTGTCTATCGAAACGAAAACCGTGCGATCGAATTCCGGGCTGAACAGCTTGGCGCTGGCAAAAATCCCCATCCGGTAGTTCTGCTCCAGAAGCTGGTTGATGAACACCGCCCCGCGCTGCTCCGCCAGAATGGCGTGCCAGTAGGTGCCGGGAATCCCGTAAAACAGGGAGAAGATACCGGTACGAGTGGAGTTGGCGCCACTGAAATGGTTCTGAAACACCAGAGACTCTTGGGCCAGCCGATGGATATTGGGAGTATTCTCCCCGGTCATTGTATCAAAGCGCCACGAATCTACCACCACGTAGAGAATATTCATTTTCCTCACGGAAGGCTCACAGCGCAACGGCGTTTTGGGGTAGTCGAGGCTGGTGGCCTTGCCGATCCGGTAGCTCTTCTGCGCCGAGCCGGGTTCCGCCCAGCCGTTCTCGACGAACCAGTCCTTGGCGGTCAACGGCTGATAGGCTGGCAGAAACCGGGCCTGCCGCGTAATGGGTGTATAGGAGTTGGCGTCGGCCCAGGCAAACATGATGTTCTGGAGCAGAAATATGATGAACAGCGCAGCGCCAACCAGATAGCCGTATGATCTGCCCGGCGTGGCGAGTACGAAGCGCCATACCCTGCGGGCCAGCCACCACTCGGCCGCCACCACCGCCACCACCAGCACGGCCATCCATATCCAGAGCGAGCCTGAAAAGGTAAAGATCTCATCCGCTGCGCCGCCGAATAGCAGGTTCAGCACCATGCCGTTGATGTGGAAGCGGTATTGGGCAAAAACAAAGGTGTCGATAACGATGCCGAGCAGATACACGCTCCCGAGCAGTATACCGAGGAGAAAGACCAACCGCCGCCACGGCAGAATCAGGATGGGCAGGAAAAGCAGCACGGCGCCGATGAAGCCCAGCGAGGCAAAGTGGCCAACGAAGGCCAGCACACTGAAGAGCGCCGTATACTCCCCTTCAGGAAACTGCACCACCTGCAGATAACGCAGCGAGATCAAAAGAGCCATGACGCTGTTGGCGAGGAAGAACCACCCCGCCCAGCGCAACAAACCGCGGCGGCCGGCAGGCGGCGCACCGCTGCAATTTTCAGTATCCGGCAACGACATCGGAATCAATTATAGCGTTTCAGGAAAACAGTGATAGTGACTATTCAGCATAGTATGAAACAAGCCGGTAACTGTTCAGATTGCCCCTGAAATCCGTCAGTTCAAGGCGAAAAATGGGAGTTTACGCGTGTAAATGACCATTTTTCAACGCAGAAATGGCGGATTTCAGGGGTGAGCTGAATAGTTACCA
>WFVH01000065.1 GCA_015491735.1 Gammaproteobacteria bacterium | reverse complement strand
CTATTCAGCATAGTATGAAACAAGCCGGTAACTGTTCAGATTGCCCCTGAAATTCGTCAGTTCAAGGCGAAAAATGGGAGTTTACGCGTGTAAATGACCGTTTTTCAACGCAGAAATGGCGGATTTCAGGGGTGAGCTGAATAGTTACGATGTGATAAGCCTAAATACCATCTCCCTTTCTGACTGCTACCTAGGTTACAGAACTCCCTTATGCCCGGTGTTAACCTGCGTAGCAGATCGAGGGGTTTTTCCGTAGCCGGAAGACTGTTTTTTGTAGTAACTGCTCAGCTGCCCCTGAAATCCGTCATCCCTGTGTTGAAAGCTGAGTAGTTACTTTTTGTGTAACAAAGAGGGCGAGGCATGGAGAAGCAGTATGACGTACTGGTAATCGGAGGTGGCTCGGGCGGTACTCCCGCGGCGTTGGCCCTGGCCCATGCAGGAAAAAAAGTTTTGCTGGTGGAGGCGGGTGCGGGGCTGGGTGGAACCTGCCTTTTCGAAGGCTGTATTCCCTCAAAGATTCTGCGAGAGACGGCGGGACGTTTGCGTGATATTGCGCGTGCGGAGGAGTTTGGCATTCACCTGCCACACCAGTTGGTGCAACTTGACTGGCGCAGGGTTCAGGCGCGCAAGCGGGCCATACTGCAGCGCCGAAGTGCGGCTGCGATCCATCGGGTCGGACAGCTGGACAATCTGGAGCTGCTGTTTGGGAGGGCCCGGCTGACGGGTCCCCGTACGGCGGCAATTGAGCCGTTCAAGGGAGACGGCACTGAGATAACTTTTCAGCAGTGCATTCTGGCTACTGGTTCAGAACCCAATCGCCTGCCGGTACACGGCGCCGATCTGTCGCAGGTCTACACCAGTGACCGGATCCTTGATATCGGCTGCGTACCCGAACGGCTGGTCGTCATCGGTGGCGGGCCGATCGGTATCGAACTGGCGCAAATTTTCCACGTGTTGGGATCGGATGTCACGGTGATGCAGCGTGGACCACGGATTCTTGCCGGTGTGGATGAAGAGTTGGCAGTGGCGCTGCAGCAGCATCTGATCAACCAGGGGATCAAACTGTATGTCAACTGTCCGGTAAAAAACATCTGCCATAGTGGTCAGGGTGTGTTCGTGCAATATGATGTGGATGGCGGTTGTGAACAGGTGTTCGCCACAGCGGTGTTGTCCGCGATTGGCCGTCATCCCCATCTGGATGGCGTGGGCGTTGAGCAGACGGCGATAAAGATTGAACATCATGCCGTCGTGGTGGACGAGGTTCTGCAAACCACGGAGCCGGGGATTTACGCGGTGGGTGATGTGGTTGGTCAGCCCATGTTCGCCCACTGGGCCACAGCCCAGGGGCTGGCGCTGGCAGCTCACCTGCTTGGACGTAAAGGTCCTCCGTTCCCGCAACCACAGCACAACAGCGCGGTTATTTTCAGTAGTCCCGAACTGGCCATGGCGGGGCTGACCGAGGAGCAGGCAGCCAGCGCCGGAATCGATGCGGGTGTCGCCCGTTATGATTTCTCTCAGGATGCGCGGGCCCAGATTGGCGGCCATGATAACGGTGTACTGAAAATTATTTATGACAAAAGCAACCGGCGGGTGGTTGGTGTCCATATACTTGTGGATGGAGCTGCCAGCCTGGCAGGTGAAGCCGCGCTGCTGGTGCGTGCCGGATTGCCTCTGGAGGCGATTGCCGGAGCCATTCATCCTCACCCAACCCTGAGCGAATCTTTTGTCGGTGCCGTGCGGGCGGCATTGGCGGTAAATTCCTCTTCCAAATGATTGAATGATCGTTAGTGGAACAATCCAAGGAGAACGTCATGCAAAATTCTCAACCATCCATTCCTTTGCTGGGTGATGATTTCCCCACTCTTCATGTGCAGACCACCCACGGCGAGATGAATCTGCCGGAGGATCTGAAAGGGCAGTGGTTCGTTCTTTTCAGTCATCCTGCCGATTTCACCCCCGTCTGTACGACGGAGTTTTTTGCCTTTCAAAAACGTTTTGAAAAATTTGAGAAACTGGGTTGCCAGCTTATCGGCATGTCTGTGGACCAGGTGTTTTCCCATATAAAATGGACGCAGTGGATCAGGGAAAATCTCGATATCGAAATCAAGTTTCCGATCATCGCTGCCAACGATTCTGTTGCCAGTGCGCTGGGAATGCTGCATCCGCAGAAAGGCAGTAATACGGTGCGGGCAGTTTTCATCGTTGACCCGCAGGGCAAGGTTCGTCTGGTGCTGTACTACCCACAGGAGATTGGTAGAAATATTGATGAAGTGCTGCGGGCATTACAGGCGCTGCAAATTTCCGATGAGCAGGGCGCCATGCCTGCCGGGTGGCCGAAAAACGAGTTGATTGGAGATCGGGTTATCGTTCCTCCAGCCACCGATGAGGCAACCGCCAGCCAGCGCCTGCAGGAACATGATTGTTACGACTGGTGGTTCTGTCATAAACCTCTGCAAAAATAGCGGCGATGGCGTTCTGTCAACCACCTGATCAAGTTAAGAATTGCGGGTTGTATCCTGTCTGCGGAGCGCATTGCCTGGTATCCCCTGTTCCATTGTGCCGAGTCACAATGCCGGTTTGGGCAAGCTCCGGATCGCTGCACTGAAAGGCGGCGCAAAGGGTAATAATCACGCTATCGGCGTAGTATAGATCACAGCTTTAACCGCATTAAACATGCAAACTCCTCTTCGAGCATCATGCTCTTTAATTCATCCAAATTGAAACCGGTAGAGGAGTTGTTCCATGAAATCAGTTATACGGCAAAACATCAGCACGAAGATCTGTACAAAAGCGGCATTGATATTTGCATCGCTGTTTTTTATTGTCCTGACGCATTCGGCTCATGCAGTAGAAGGAGAAACAGTGTGTGGCCCGGAGGTCAAGGAAGAGGTGGCAAAACTAGTCAGTGCAATGGCTGGCATGAGTCCCAAGAGAAAGGAGGAGCTGGAGTCCAAACTGTATGAAAAATACAAGTATTGCGCTCAGGATGCCGGGTTGACGAGTCAGCAAGCTGCCAAGAACCTGCATGCTGCGGCCCGCCAGTGCGGTGCAAAGGTGTCTCATCTTGGCAGCGTTTTCTATGAGGAGATGAGCTGTTGCGGTTATGACCCACAACGCCGCCAGTTTGCTTGCCCGGTCAAAATCAAGCAGACCTTTGGGTTTGGCGGAGCACCCCTGCCAGGGAGCCGTGAGTATGTGCTGCACTGCGTCGCCGATGCCAGCGGTACTCTGGTGCCGGTGGGCAGGGACAGTGTTCACCTGGCAAATGAACTCCAGGGCAATACCCCGAGCTGGCAGTTTTCCGTCATCGCCAATGCGAACAATAATCTGGGCACTGTCCAACCAATGAGTGGTGAAACCAAGCGCGCCCGCTCCATTCTGTCTTGGGGTCTGGAACCCACATCATGCAACTACCAACCCATCTGGGGGAATGCGCTCAACTACAGAATTCGGCTCGATCAGTAGGTTTAACCATCAAGGGGGAGAGCTGCGCCATGGTAGCTTTCCTCCGTTTTTTGTTCTGCTCTTACTTTGGTGGCGTTGTGCGGGTTCAACGTCGCAGTGTTCTGGATCCCCAGCCCAGGACGATGGCAATGACGAGACACGTCGTCAGAACTGTTTTGAACACATCCCCCTCTTCGGAGACGGGCAAAAGTTCGCCGGTGAGGTTGAGCATGAAATGAAAAAGAACGGCGGCCAGTATACTGCGCCGGGTGTTGTTGTATATCCAGGTGATCAGGATGGCGCTCAGAATGATGTTGTAGAAAAAACCGGCGGGATTGGGCGGTGAACCCCCGAAATTCTGGTAGTAGTTTTCCATGAAAAACAGCGGAAGATGCCAGATCCCCCAGGCAATACCAAGAACAAGGCTGCTGCCCAGCGCACTCCATCGCCGTTGCAGCTGGTCAAGGGCATAGCCGCGCCACCCGATCTCCTCGGGCAGGGGACCCAGAAGAAAAACGGAGACGATGAAGAGCAGCAGATTGATGGGGTGCGCCAGGCGGTCCAGCAGCAGAGTCAAGCCCCACGGTGGTGCCGATGGATCCACGGGCAGGTCGATGGCAATGGCGGTGGCAGTAACGGCAGGCGTGATGAGAAAGATCACCAGATACCACTGCCAGCGAATACGCCGAAAGTCGATCAATCGCTGCCACAGCTCCCACAGACCGTGACGCCCCTGCGTCAGCGCCGTCATCACAATGCCGCCGAGGAGTGGCCCTATCCCGCCAAGATAGATGAACAGTACGTTTGGATAGCGCCAGGCATCCCCACCCGAGAGCAACGGGATGCTCCAGAAAAGCCAGCTCCAGCCGTGGGAGAAGAGGAAAAAGCCCCCTAGCTGGATATCCATTTTTCTCATGGCGACCGTACCAGCGTAGTGGTGAGCCGGGTTGCATCGTCGATCAGGGGTGCCGGGCCACGGCGTGGCGCACAAAAACCCCTGCCATCAGGGGGAATGAGAACACCTTCCAGGTGGACGGAAAAAATCACTGGATACACCTCTTCTCATGCGGTGGTTCAATGCTCGAGTATCTGCTCCGCAAGCGTGGCGCT
This sequence comes from Gammaproteobacteria bacterium, assembly GCA_015491735.1. Lineage (GTDB taxonomy): Bacteria > Pseudomonadota > Gammaproteobacteria > Thiohalospirales > Thiohalospiraceae > DRMK01. The sequence continues at coordinate 3,614 of WFVH01000065.1, read as the reverse complement.
AACGCGGGCGGTATCTCTGTCACTGTTTGGCGGTTTTGAGCCTGTAATTTTCCAATGGCTACATTGTCAATCAGTTCGCCTCCAATATTAACCCCCGACATGATTGATTTGGAGCCAATATATGTCGCCGGGTTAACCACGCTTCTATTCAGCGGGTTCATGAGTACGATATGGGGAGCGCTGGCTGATGGTTCTCTCTTTGACTGCAACCTGGGTTACAGAACCGTCCCGGTTGCAGTGTTAGTCTGTCAGGCAGATTGACAAATCGTTGCCGGCAGATGGAAACAGCGGTTGGGTGGCAGCGAGGATCGGGTTGGTGGCCAGAACAGCCGGGTAAGATCCAAGCCTGTACCGGGATTGATCTGTTTTTCCTGTGCAGCGCTCCCGGCTTCTTTCGCTGTGCAGCGGTGTCTATTGATTGTCTTGGTAAAAACAGGAGAATGATTATGACCATTGTGGACGAACTTCAGGCCACCATCGAGCAGATGGTGCAACCCGGCAAGGGGATCCTTGCCGCTGATGAAAGTCTGCCTACCATCGCCAAACGTTTTGCCCCTATTGGAGTGAAATCTACCGAAGAGATGCGCCGCGCCTACCGTGCTATGCTGTTTACCGCCGCCGGTATCGAGGAGTATATCAGCGGCGTGATCGCGTTCGAGGAGACCCTGGGCCAGAGTGCCGATGATGGCACGCCGCTGCCGAAGGTGCTGGCGCAGCGCGGGATTGTACCGGGTGTAAAAGTGGACAAGGGGAAAGGGCCGCTGGCGTTCTCGCCCGGTGATCTCATCACCTACGGTCTGGATGGACTGGCGGAGCGGTTGCAGCAGTACAAAAAGCAGGGAACCCGGTTTGCCAAGTGGCGTGAGGTCTATCCGATCACCGACCACAATCCGACCCCGCTGGCGATCACCGCTAACGCAGAAATGCTGGCCCGTTACGCGGCGGTCTGTCAGGAGCAGGGAATCGTGCCCATCGTCGAGCCGGAGGTGCTGATGGATGGTGACCATCGTCTGTCCCGCTGTGCGGAAGTGACCGAGGCGGTACAGAAAGAGATCTTCCAAGCGCTGCATCGTCATCACGTCATGCTGGAGCTGATGATTCTCAAACCCAACATGGTGTTGCCTGGCAAGGATCACCCCATCAAGGCCAAACCGGGTGAAGTTGCCGAGGCCACCATCAAGGTATTCCGGCGCACCGTTCCGGCGGCAGTCCCGAGCATCAACTTTCTCTCCGGTGGCCTCAGTCCGGAAGATGCGACGCTCTACCTGAACGCCATGAATGCCGAGTTCCCCGACGCCCCCTGGCTGCTTTCGTTCTCATTCGGCCGCGCCTTGCAACAACCCGTGTTGAGAGCCTGGCGCGGACAGGCCGAAAACGTTGCCAAGGCGCAGCAGGCACTGTTGAAACGGGCGAAACTGAACGGTACGGCGCAGCGGGGTGAGTATCTGCCCGCTATGGAAAAGTCAGATTGAAAACAGATGGGGACAGCAACCATGAACAGTTACCAGCGCATACTCTGTGCAACCGATTTTTCAGATCACTGCACTGCTGCGGCCGAACGTGCCGCCGATATGGCAAACCGATACGGGGCGGAGCTGATTCTGCTGCATGTAGTGGAGTATTTTCCGGAGCAGAGATCCAACCAGGAGATAGCGCCGGAGGATGTCGACCCCGCCGTCTACCGGGAGCAACAGGCGCGCACCTCGCTGGCAGAGCTTGCCCGCCACCTGGGTGCTGATGATACAGCTCAGGAGGTGCGTTTTACCTCCCGTTCCGCCAGGCACGAGATCGTCCGTTTTGCGGAAGAGGAGGGGATTGATTTGATCGTCCTTGCCACACACGGCCGGCACGGCATTACCCACATTCTGGGGTCAACGGCGAATGGGGTGATGCATGATGCGCCCTGTGATGTGCTGGCGGTGCGTGCCGGGAAATAGTCCAGATGAGCAGCCCCTCCCTTGCAGAAGGTGATGAGAGCGAGCCACTGCCCATCGCCGTGCTCTCGCTCAATCCAGCGGTCGATATGACCTACGAGGTGGCGCGCCTTATTCCTGATCAAAAGGCCCATGCCGTCGCCACGCGTTTCGATCCCGGTGGTAACGGCATCAACGTGGGCCGCGCGCTGAAACGGCTGGAGACCTTTGCCTACAGCTACTGCGTGGTTGCGGGGGAGATTGGCCAGCTGCTCAAACATCTTCTGCGCCAGCAGCTGGACTGGGTGGACTACGAAGAGGTGGAGGGGGAGACCCGCATCAACGGTACCGCCATCGAACAGCACCCCAGGGCCCAGTACGAGATCAGCGGCATCGGTCCGGCGATTCCTCCACCCCGGCTGGAGAGTGTGTTGAACCGGTTCGAACAGCGTGCTGGCAATGGTTTCGGTGTGTTGACCGGCTCCACCCAGAACGGCGTGCCGCCCACCCTCTATGGCGAACTGGTGCGGCGCATCACCGAGCGCGGTGGCCGCGCGATTGTGGACTCCCATGATGAAGCACTACGCCGCGCCATCGAGGCGCAGCCCTTTCTAATCAAACCCAACCGCTACGAACTGGAGACGCTGCTGGGACGGCCACTCAAGGATACCGAAACCGTTGCCGCCGAGGCGCGCAAGCTGCAACAGGGAGGCGTCACCTGGATCTGCGTTTCTCTGGGTGAAGAGGGGGCGCTGTTGACCGGGCCGGACAACAGCTATTTTGCGCCAGCTCCCAAAGTCACCGTTTACTCCAGCGTGGGAGCGGGAGACTCCATGGTCGGCGCACTGGTGGCCGCGTTCAGCCGGGGCATTTCAGCCCGCGAGGGGCTGCGCCTGGGTGTGGCTTGTGCCACTGGAACCGTGACTCACCCCGGTACCGAACTGTTCTCTCCCGATGATGTGCAATGTTATTTCGATGACATTCAGGTCCGGTCGCTGGATATCTGAAAGCGAGCGTGATTATGTTGTTTCGCCTCTGTTACTCTTAACCCGGCCAAAAATATATTCTGATTTATATTCTATTCAGCAGACTGTCACACGAGGTTTTCTTTGCCCGGAATGGCATGGTCGGGGGTTTCAAGAGCAGGCTGGTCCGGCGTTGGCGCTCTTGCCGATGGAGCAGTCATTGTCTGCAAGGTGCGTCTTGTTCCGGGCTGTTCCTGAAGTCCTGAATGCGACATTCATCCGAACACCCGCACTGGATCAGGCTGGATAGCCAGAGACGGCCCCTTTCCTGTTTCAATGCCATAAAACACAGGGGACGTATGTCTTTGGTGGACTCAACCCGGAGACAAGGGATAGACTCTTTATTATATGGAAAAAAATATAGAAAAAACGCCTTTATCCATGCCACTGAAGCGGTGGCCAAAAAAACAGAAGTTATTTTGTTTCTGTCCGGCGTTCTGAAGGGATAGCCAGGCCCCTGTTTCTCAATCAGGATCTGCACTCCCTTTCAGGAGGCGGGGAGTTTTCATGGAAAGCCTGGTGTTGTTTTTGTTTCCGGCGGCTATTACCTCTCGCATTATAGGCGTATAAAAAGCACGCGAATAGCCGGAGAATTCTACATCAAAGCGCAAAAAAAATCTTTTGCCAAATGTCAACAAACCGCCCGCCTCGCCCCTTTTCGAAAGAAGGGGTGATG
>WFVH01000064.1 GCA_015491735.1 Gammaproteobacteria bacterium | reverse complement strand
TAACTATTCAGCATCGTATGAAACAAGCCGGTAACTGTTCAGATTGCCCCTGAAATTCGTCAGTTCAAGGCGAAAAATGGGAGTTTACGGGTGTAAATGACCATTTTTCAACGCAGAAATGGCGGATTTCAGGGGTGAGCTGAATAGTTACCTTCTGTCTTCGCCAGCTTTTGCATGGTGTTGCGGACAAGATCGGGTTCAGGAGGAGAGTGGGTGCCGATGGTGGCGCCTGGAGTGTTCTATTATGAGGAGGGATTATCCCATGCGTAACAAACTACTTGCCGCGAGTGTCGGCGCACTTGTCGCTCCCGCTGCCTTCGGGGGCGCCATTACGACGACTGCTGACATCACCTTGAGTGGTGGCATGACTGCCGGTTACTTCTACAGCACCAACACGGGCAGCAGTAACGAGGATCCAAACAACGGGAATGGGGGCAACGAAAACAAATATAGCGACGATGAATATCAGGTCTCCGATTTTATGGTGGAACTGTCTGCAGATGCCGCCAATGGAGTGGGTTTCGTCGGCGCTTTTGGCACGATGGCTGCCATTACCGTATTGGATGGCGGCGTTGGCAACACCCCTTATGCCAATGACTTTCAGTATGGCTGGCTTACTGTGGCTCCTGTCGAGGGCGTCACCATCGAGGCCGGAAAGCTGGCGACAAACGTGGGTTATGAGGTGACTCCCTCCTATGCCAATCCGCATGCCACCATCGCTGCGCTCTGGGGCGGTCAGCCGGTGTATTATCCGGGCGTGCGCTTGAACTATGAGACCAGTGGCATGGGTTTCTATGTGGAAGCCAATGATGACACGCTGGGCACTGCGGATACGGCCTGGGCGGCTGGTGTCAGCGGTGGGGCGGCTGCACTTGACTACAGTCTGAGTTTCTATAGCTATAACGGCTACAAACAGCTTGTCGATGTGATTGTCTCCACTGAAGTGGCTGGTGTGCCAGTTGCCGCCAACTTTGACTATCACAAGCTGGAGGATGCCCCTTCAGCCGGAGCCGATGATACGGCTTGGGGCGTTGCGCTCTATGTAACTCCCGCCATTGGTAGTATCGAGATCCCGGTGCGGGTGGAGTTTCTGGATGATGGTAGCAGCGGTGTCTATGGCGTGGACAGCGCAACCACCTTTACCGTCACGCCCACCTACCGTTATACCGAGAACGGCTTTGTACGCGCTGAGCTGTCCTATGTCAGTAGTGATGTCGCCATCTTCCATGATGAAGACGGAGTGGCCGAGGATACCAAAACCTCCTTTGCGGTTCAGGCGGGATTTACCTTTTGACAGCCTTGGCAACGGAATCCACCCTGCGCCGCTCAGGTTAGAGCGGGGCGGGGTGGGCGTTGTCCTGCTTGCCGCGTTGGTACACAACCGCTACCGGAAATCAAACTCGTAGTTGACCGCCCGTTTGCCCGGGTCGGCCAGTTCCAGTGTCAGGTATACCTGGGTATCAGGGGGAAGGCCCGCTTCGAGGTCGGGTTTGCCCGCGAGATACTCGTGAGGCGGGAAAGTGCGCTTGCCAATCAGTTTGCCGTTGATGCTGGAGAGCTTCAACTCGATGAGGGGATAGGGTTGGGGAAAGGGGGCCTTGTTGACAAAGGTTGCATTGATCAACAGCGCATTCTCGATGGTGGGGTGGCTGCGGACATCCCGGTGCGTCAGTTGCAGCTTGCCCAGATCCCGCCGCAGGGCGAGTTTGCAACCCAGATGGTTGCACATGCTTTCGAGGAGTGGTCTGGAACCGGGGTACTGCCGGGCAAGATGGTCTCGTGAAAAGTAGACGTATTGACTCAGTAGCAGCCCGATGAGCAGCAGGCTGCCGGCGCTCAGCGCGATCGGGCTGGAAGGGGCGGATAGACGCGGCAAACGCGGCAGATGGGGTAACGAGGGCAAAGAGGGTAGCCGTACCGTGGGGATCGCCGCTCTCTTCTTTTTCGCCGGTTTGGATACCGCGCCATCTTCCGGGCTGGTTGTTACCGGTTCCGGATCAGGGGATTCATCGGGCAGAAACAGTTTTTCCAGCTCTTCAATCGTCGCGTCATCGATCTCGTCGCCGGGGCGCCCGGATGGATCGTCGACAACGTTCTTCAGTAACGGCTCAGGGGGTGTTTCTGCGGGCGCAGCCCGGTTCCTTGTTCTTGCCTCGCCATCGGGGAGTGTTTGCTGGTCCGTGGCGTCGAGAGCGGAACGTTTGTCATTGCGGTCGTCCTCCTCCCCCAGTGGAACAAAATCCGGTTCCGCAAACAGCTTGTCCAGTTGTGGATCGCCGGGCGGTGCGGGCTGCTCTGCCTGGTGATGCAGTTCGTCGTCGGCTTGTCTGTACAGCTCCGCGAGAAAAGGTTCGGTTTCCGAAAATGCGGAGTTGGCAAAGGAGTCTGGCTCCGGTCCGGGGTTGTCCAGTGCGTTGAATACTGCGCCACAGTTGCCGCAACGAACGTTTCCATGGGCGATGTTGACCTGCTCGGCGGTGATGCGGAAGCAGGTGCTGCAGTGTGGACAGAGTGTGTACATCTGTTGCTACGTACCGGCCGATCTCTTTCTGCGGCCCTCCATGCGGATCCAGCCGTTCTGTTCCTGCATCCCGGTCAGGGTGAACCAGGGCTGGTAGGCTCTGGCTACGCTGTCTGCCTGTTCGGCCAGGATACCGGAGAGGACGAGAGGGCTGCCGGGGAGCAGCAGCCCGGAGAAGTGCGGCGCAAGTTCGATGAGCGGGTTGGCGAGAATGTTGGCAAGCAACAGCCCGCAGCGGGCGGGGTGGCGTTCATCGGGAAGCTGTGTGGTGATTTTGTCCTCTAGCCGGTTTTTTTTCGCATTGCTGCGGGTGGATTGCAGCGCTTGCGGGTCATTGTCGATGGCTTGTACCTGCCTTGCGCCCAGCCTGGCGGCGGCAATGGCGAGAATGCCCGAGCCGCAGCCGTAGTCGATAACATCGAGCCCGGCAGGGGGATGGGCATCCAGCCATTGCAGGCACAGCGCCGTGGTGGGGTGGGTTCCGGTACCGAATGCCAGACCGGGGTCGAGCAGAATGTTGACCGCTTTCGCGTCTGGCGGTGAATGCCAGCCGGGGCAGATCCACAGTTTTTCGCCAAAACGCATGGGTTTGAAGTCATCCATGCAGATTCGCTCCCACGCTTGATCCGCCAGGGGCTGAACATGCCAGCCCTCGAGGGGAGTATCCACCTGTTGCAGGCGCTGTTTCAGTGTCTCCATGTTGGTGTCGGCCGGGAAGAGGGCGGTGATCCTGATCTGCTCCCACAAGGGGGTGTTTCCCGGTTGGGGTTCGTACAGTGGCTGGTCTTTTGCGTCCTGGAAGGTGACGGCTGTAGCGCCAGCGTCACTCAGCCGTTCGGCAATCGTCTCCGCCTGCTCCGGCCGCGCATGGAGTTTGAGCTGGAGCCACGGCATCAGAGTCCCAGCTTTTTCTCCAGGTAGTGGATGTTTGTCCCTCCCGCGATGAAGGCCGGATCGTTGCAGAGCTGCTGTTGCATGGTGATGTTGGTTTTGATGCCTTCCACCACCATTTCGTCCAGCGCGATGCGCATGCGGGCCAGGGCGGACTCGCGATTGGGGCCATAGGTGATCACTTTACCGATCATGGAGTCGTAGAATGGGGGGACTGAATAACCGCTGTATATGTGGCTGTCAATGCGTACTCCTAGGCCTCCGGGTGCATGGTAGGTGGTGATGGTGCCGGGCGAGGGCATGAAGGTTTCCGGATCTTCAGCGTTGATACGGCACTCGAGGGCGTGGCCCCGCAGCACGATATCTTCCTGGCGAAGGGAGAGCGGTTCGCCTGCGGCGATCCGGATCTGCTCTTGCACGATGTCTACGCCGGTGATCATCTCCGTGACCGGATGCTCCACCTGCAGGCGGGTGTTCATCTCGATAAAATAGAACTCGCCATTTTCATACAGAAATTCGAAGGTTCCCGCGCCCCGGTATCTCATATCCCGGCATGCCTGGGTGCAGCGCTCGCCGATATCGTAGCGCTGCTTCATGGTCAGGCCCGGCGCCGGAGCCTCCTCCAGAACCTTCTGATGGCGGCGCTGCAGCGAGCAGTCACGTTCGCCCAGAAAGATGGCGTTTCCGTAACTGTCGGACAGTACCTGGATTTCGATATGGCGTGGATTTTCCAGATATTTTTCCATGTAGACGGCATCGTTGCCAAATGCCGCCCGGGCTTCACTGCGGGTCAGGGAGATGGCGTCCAGCAGCGTAGCCTGCGTATGTACCACCCGCATTCCCCGGCCGCCACCACCGCCTGCGGCCTTGATGATAATGGGGTATCCGATGCGTTCGGCAACACGCAAATTGGTATCTGTATCGTCTCCCAAAGGGCCATCGGAACCGGGAACGCAGGGTACCCCGGCCCGTTTCATCGCCTTGATGGCGGCCACCTTGTCACCCATGGCCCGGATAGTGCCGGGATCCGGGCCGATGAAGACAAACCCGCTGGTTTCGACCTGTTCGGCGAAATCGGCGTTTTCCGACAGAAAACCGTAGCCGGGATGAATGGCCTGCGCATCAGTGACCTCTGCGGCGCTGATAACGGCGGGAACGTTCAGATAACTTTGCGCGGAAGGGGCGGGGCCAATGCAGACCGATTCGTCCGCCAGTAGCACATGCTTGAGATTGCGATCCGCCTCGGAGTGAACGGCAACCGTCCGGATACCCATTTCCCGGCAGGCGCGCTGGATTCGCAGTGCAATTTCGCCACGGTTGGCAATAACGATCTTTTCGAACATAAGTTGAATTGTACGCCCTGATCTATTCGATGACGAACAGTGGTTGGTTATATTCCACCGGCTGGCCGTTTTCAACCAGAATCGCCTTGACGACGCCGGCCTTGTCGGCTTCTATCTGATTCATGAGTTTCATCGCCTCGATGATGCACAGCGTGTCGCCAACCTCGATCGGCTGGCCAACGCTTGCAAAGGGTTGCGCGCCGGGCGACGCTGCGCTGTAGAAGGTGCCGACCATCGGGGATTTTATGACATGTCCGCTCATCTCTGTTTCATTTGCGGTGCTGGCGGAGCCGCCGCTGCCGGTTACCATTTCCGGAAGCGGGCTGGCGGTGGTTACCGCGGGCGCGGAAGGGGGCGCAGCAACAGTTACCTGGCTGGTTCGGCTGATGCGGATCGACTCCTCGCCTTCATGGATCTCGATCTCGGCAATGCCGGACTCTTCCAGCAGCTCGATGAGTTTTTTTACCTTGCGTATGTCCATGTTCTGTAACCTGTTATGTTCTGTTTCCGGTAAGGTGATGCAGTGCCGCGCGCAGCGCCAGCTCATAACCCAGTGCGCCCAGTCCACAGAGGGTTCCCACCGCCAGATCGGAGAGGAGAGAGCGGTGGCGAAACGCTTCCCGCCCGTGGATGTTGGAGAGGTGTACCTCAATGAACGGAATCTGTACCGCTGCAAGCGCATCCCGCAGCGCGATGCTGGTGTGGGTGAATGCGGCGGGGTTGAGAATGATAAACGCCACTTTCTCCTGCCAGGCGGTATGAATGCGCGTTACCAGTTCGTGCTCCGCATTGCTTTGCAGATGGCTCAGATTGTGTCCCGCGTCCGCTGCCATCTGCTGGAGATGGGCAGTGATGGAGGCCAGGCTGGTGGAGCCATAGTGTTCTGGCTCACGCATGCCCAGAAGATTCAGATTTGGGCCATTGAGCAGCAGCAGCTCAGCCATGGAGTTTCTCCGCTTTCACCTGATGGTATCCGATTGTTGCCAATTTTGACCGAACCGGTTGGTTATGTCCAGAAGTCGCTGGTTTTTCCGCACGTTCGCCGCAAATTCCAGCGACTTTCCTACCGTAATGCCTTCCCCAGGTGGTTGCTGAACGCTTCGGCATCCATGAAGCCGACCACGCGGTAGTTTTTGATCTCCTGGCCATCCGTGCCAAAAAACAGGATGGCTGGTGGGCCGACGAGGTTGAATTTCCGTAGCAGCTCCTTGTCTGCCGCATCGACAGCAGTGACATCTGCCTTGAGCAACAGCGCGCCGGCTGCCTTCAAGGCGGTAATGACCGAGGGATCGGTGAAGGTGTATTTTTCGAACTCTTTACAGGAGATGCACCAATCAGCATAGAAATCCAGCATCACCGGCTGCCCCTGCTGGCTGGCGGCGGCCAGTTCGCGTTGCAGATCCTGCACGGATTTGATTTTCTTGAATGCAAGTCGGGTTTCGCCTGAAGAGAAGATGCCCCGCAGCGGCTGCATCACATCCTTGCCACCGCTTGCGGCGCCGGTCAACAGCAGGGCGCCGTAGATCAGGAGTGCAATACCGAGTCCCTTCCATAACCGGCTCCATCCCGGCGGGCTTTTTTCCAGAGCGCCCATGTAGATGGCGGAGACGATGAACAGCAGCGCCCATAGCACCATGGCGAGTGCTGGCGCCAGAATCCGCTCCAGCATCCAGATGGCGACTGCCAGCAGCATGACGCCAAACACTGCTTTGATGACATCCATCCATGCTCCCGCTTTGGGCAGTAACTTGCTGGCCGAGGTACCAACGGCAAGCAGTGGTGCGCCCATCCCGAGGCTGAGGGCGAACAGCGCCAGGCCGCCCAGTATTGCGTCCCCGGTTTGACCGATATAGATCAATGCCCCCATCAGCGGCGCCGCAACGCAGGGGCCAACGATGAGGGCGGACAGAAAGCCCATTATGGCGGCGCCACCGAGCGTGCCACCCCGTTGCCGGTTGCTTAGTTCGGCCAGTTTGCTCTGCAGGAAGCTGGGGATCTGAAGCTCATAGAAGCCAAACATGGAGAGCGCCAGCAGTACGAAGATGAAGCTGAAGGTGACCAGTATCCACGGATTCTGGAAGGTTGCCTGCAGATTTTCCCCAAACAGGCCGGCGATGACGCCCGCTGCGGTATAGGTCAGCGCCATGGCAAGCACGTAGACCAGAGAGATCATGAAAGCGCGCCGGGTGGTAATTTTGTCCCCCTGGCCGATGATGATCCCCGACAGGATGGGTATCATCGGGAATACACAGGGGGTGAATGCCAGTAGCAGGCCCAGTCCGAAAAAAGTGATGACGATGAGAATGGTGTTGCCGGTGGCGATGGAGTTGGCCAGGCTGTCCTGCTCGGAGAGTGGTGGCTGGCTGGTGGCGGGCTTTATCGCGGCCGGCTGGGTTTCGCCCGCGCTGTTTCCCTCGCTTGCGGGCAGCGCCAACTGGACTGTTTTGCTCATTGGCGGGTAACAGACGCCCAATGTTTCGGAGCAGCCCTGGTATCCTGCCTGGAGGGTGATGGTGACAGGCCCGGATTCGGGACGGTTCAGCGGCACGACAGCTTCAATCGTTCGGTAGTGAACCTCCATCTCGCCAAAAAACTCGTCATCTGTTTTTTTGCCCGCGGGTAATTGTGCTTCTCCTGCGGTGATGTTGCCGGGTTCGGTAACGGTAAAACTGAATTTGTTGCCATACAGATAGTATCCGTCGGCAATCTGCCAGCGGGCGACGACGGTGTTTGCGTCCCGGATTTCGGCGGAGAAGGCGAATGCCTGATCCGGTTCCAGCAACTCTTGCTGTTGCGTTCCCCAGCCTGTCAGGGAAGGGGTCGGGTTGAGAGATGGGATGCTTTCGGTGCGTGTTGAAGCGGCGGGTGGTGGCAGGGAAATCTCCACCCGCTGCTCATGCGGCGGGTAGCACAGTTGCAGCGGTTCCGAGCAGCCCTGGGAGTGCGCGATCAAGGTCAGCGTGTTTGCAGCTCCGGATGTGCGTTCAATGGGGATATCGACAGTTAGGCGTTCGTAATAGCTTTCTATGTCGCCGAAAAACTCGTCTCTCTTCTCTTTGCCCTTGGGCAGGATGGCCTCGCCCAGGGTGATTCCTTCAGTACCTGACTCGAAACTGACGCGGTGGCGGTAGAGGTAGTATCCCGGTGCGAGTACCCATTCGGCACGAATGGTGCTGGCGTCGATTGCCTCGGCGCTGAAGTGGAACGCTTCATCCGGAGGGAGTGGTTCTTCACCAAGGGCGGAGGCGATCGGCAGTGAAAGCAGGCTCAGCAGTAACAGTAGTTTTGTCATGCAATCTATTCCAGGATCCAGTTGAGGTAGGCGGGTAGACCATTTTCTATGGGGACAGCGATGATTTCCGGAAGTTCATAGGGGTGTAGCTGCCGGATAAGCTGCTCCAGGTCTGGATAGGCGTGATTGTGGGTTTTAATCAGCAGGAGGATTTCATCCGAGGACTCCAGCTTCCCTTGCCAGCGATAGACAGAAATCACACCAGGCAAAATGTTGACGCAGGCCGCCAGACGCTGTTCGATAATCGTATTGGCCAGATTCTCGGCGCAGCCACGATCCGGGCAGGTGCACAATATCAGTTGAGGGTGTTTTTCCATTGTTTTTTTTTGATTCGTAACCATTATACTATTAACCTGGCGTCAATGATCAGGTTCAGGGCTTCAAGCGTTCTTCAAGATCCAAGGCATTGCTCGCAGTCAATGGCGTTTTTGTTGGCAAGCGTGATAACGCAACCGCTCCTTGAACAGGGGTGTCTGGGCCGCTCTGAAGGTCACTTTAACTATTGATTGTCTTGGCAATCATGAGCTGATTCGGGTGCTGTCCACCTGTAACAGATACCGGAATCATGCTTCGATTCCCTTCACCATGAAAAATATATGATACCGTTTCCACTGCTATTTCTGCTATTTCTTATCGTTCCTCTACTGGAAATCTATATACTCATCAAGGCCGGTTCGGTTATCGGGGCGCTGCCTACGGTGGCGTTGGTGGTTTTCACCGCCGTGCTCGGGGCGTTTCTGCTGCGGCTGCAGGGTCTCTCTACCATGAACCGGATGCGTAACAACATGATGCAGGGCAAGCTTCCGGCCATGGAGATTCTGGAGGGCGCTGCGTTGCTGGTGGCCGGCGGGCTGCTGCTGACGCCGGGATTTTTTACCGATGCCATCGGCTTTTTGTTGTTGGTTCCTCCGTTTCGCCGCTACTGGCTCTTGAAAATCATCGAACGTGCCACCATCACAGGCGTATCCCGGCAAGGTGCGCGGGGGCCGCGCACCTTTGACGGGGAGTCGTGGCGTGATGATGACGATGAGCCACGTCTTCGTTGACCCGCAATTGTGTGTCAGTCAAAAAAAGACTTGACGAATGGGTTTTCGCCGCTATCATTTAGCACTCTCAGTGTTAGAGTGCTAAATTCAGTCTAGTTATCAAGTTTGTTAGGAGAGGAACCGTATGAAAATTCGTCCGTTGTATGACCGTGTTGTCGTCCGCCGAATGGAAGAGGAAACCACGACTCCAGGCGGGATTGTGCTGCCTGACTCCGCTACCGAGAAGCCCATGCAGGGTGAAGTGGTTGCCGTAGGCAGGGGCAAGGCGCTGGAGAATGGCGAGTTTCGCGCCCTGGATGTCAAGGTGGGTGACAAAGTGCTGTTTGGCAAGTACGCCGGTACCGAAGTGAAGGTGGACGGCGAGGAGTTGCTGATGATGCGTGAAGATGATCTGCTTGGCATCATCGAAGGTTAGGTTTTTGAGTAACGAACAGATAAGTTTAGAAAGAGGAATATCAAGCTATGGCAGCTAAAGACGTATTATTCAGTGATGACGCTCGTAATCGTATGATTCAGGGGGTCAACATTCTGGCGAACGCCGTTAAGGTCACCCTGGGTCCCAAGGGGCGCAATGTGGTGTTGGAAAAGAGCTTTGGCGCTCCGACCATCACCAAGGACGGTGTTTCCGTCGCCAAGGAGATCGAGCTGAAAGACAAGTTCGAAAACATGGGTGCACAGATGGTGAAGGAGGTCTCTTCCCAGACATCTGACGTGGCAGGTGATGGCACCACCACAGCCACTGTTCTGGCCCAGGCTATCGTCAGGGACGGTATGAAAGCAGTCGCAGCCGGTATGAACCCGATGGATCTGAAACGTGGTATCGACAAGGCGGTTTCCGCGGCAGTGGATGCGCTGAAGGATATTTCAAAGCCTTGCGCCGATGACAAGTCCATTGCACAGGTAGGCACCATCTCCGCCAACTCTGACGAAAGCATCGGCGCCATCATCTCCGATGCCATGGGCAAGGTGGGCAAGGAAGGGGTTATCACCGTGGAAGAGGGTTCCGGACTCGAAAACGAGCTGGAAGTGGTCGAGGGAATGCAGTTCGATCGGGGTTATCTCTCTCCCTACTTCATCAACAATCAGGAGAGCATGAGCGCCGAACTGGAAAGCCCGCTGATTCTGCTGTACGACAAGAAAATCTCCAATATCCGCGATTTGCTGCCACTGCTGGAGGGTGTTGCCAAGGCCAGCAAGCCGCTGTTGATCATAGCGGAAGACGTTGAAGGCGAGGCGCTGGCCACTCTGGTGGTCAACTCCATGCGCGGCATTGTCAAGGTTGCGGCTGTGAAGGCTCCCGGTTTCGGGGATCGCCGCAAGGCCATGCTGGAGGATATAGCCATCCTCACGGGCGGCACGGTAATTTCCGAAGAGGTGGGGCTGACCCTGGAGAAGGCAACCATTGATGACTTGGGCAGTGCGAAGAAGATCCAGGTGACCAAAGATGAGACTGTCATCATCGACGGCGCCGGTAACAAATCGGATATCGAAGGCCGGGTTTCCCAGATTCGCGCCCAGATTGAGACATCTACATCCGAGTACGACAAGGAAAAACTGCAGGAGCGGGTTGCCAAGCTGGCTGGCGGCGTTGCTGTCATCAAGGTGGGTGCAGCTACCGAAGTAGAGATGAAAGAGAAAAAGGCCCGTGTCGAAGATGCGCTGCATGCGACCCGCGCAGCGGTGGAAGAGGGTGTTGTTCCCGGTGGTGGCGTGGCGCTGCTGCGCGTGCGCAGCGCTGTCAAGGATATCAAGGGTAGCAATCACGACCAGGATGTGGGTGTCGGGATTGCACTCCGCGCAATGGAGGAGCCTTTGCGGCAGATTGTTTCCAATGCCGGTGACGAAGCCTCGGTCGTGGTCAACAAGGTAAAGGAAGGCAAGGGTAACTTCGGTTTCAATGCTGCATCCGGCGAGTATGGAGACATGATCGAGATGGGTATTCTGGATCCCACCAAGGTGACCCGCAGCGCGCTGCAGAATGCAGCTTCCGTTGCTGGCCTGATGGTTACCACGGAGGCGATGGTTGCCGAGCATCCGGAAGATGAGAAGGCAGGTGCTCCCGCTGCCCCCGACATGGGTGGTATGGGTGGCATGGGTGGCATGGGTATGATGTAAGCCCGATACCCTGTTCGTTGTCCGTAAAAAAAGCCCCGCTTTCTGGCGGGGCTTTTTTTACGTTCGGGTTGTAACTATTCAGCTCACCCCCGAAATCCGCCATTTCTGCGTTGAAAAATGGTCATTTACACGTGTAAACTCCCATTTTTCGCCTTGAACTGACGAATTTCAGGAGCAATCTGAACAGTTACCGGCTTGTTTTATACTATGCTGAATAGTTCCCTTTGGGTTAATGATTGCACCAACGGGTGATATTCTCGATTGGCTGCCGGGTTTTTTCCCGCCCCTCCTTGATCCTGAAGCCAAAGGCGGCCATGCAGGAAATGCCAAACAGTTCGGTGTCGATAGCGAAATCTTCTGCTAGAACCTGCTCTATTTTGTCCCGCTCGAAGCCCTCTATGGGACATGAATCGATGCCCAGCATTGCGGCTGAGGTCATCATGTTTCCCAGGGCGATATAGGTCTGTTTGCTGGCCCAATCAAACAGAGTCCTTTCGCTTTCCAATAATTTGAAATCGCTTTCCTGAAATTTTTTGTAGACATCGATCTTTTTGCCGATCACATCGTCAGGGAGTTTTTGGATATTCCGCATCAGGCTGGTGATATACTCGCTGTCATACCGCATGAAGTAACCTTTTCGTGCCAGTATCACCAGTAGATGGCTGGCGGTGGGGATCTGTTTTTTCCCACCCCAGGTGAACTGCTTCAGCCTCTCGCGTAACCTCCTGTTTTGAACGATCAGAAAAAACCATGGTTCGAAGCCAAAGGAGCTGGGTGAAAGCCTGCCGGTTTCCAGAATGGTCTGGAAATCCTCATCAGCTATTTTTTTGTCGGGGTCGAACTCCTTGCAAGCATGACGAAAATAGAAAGCGTTGAGAATATCCTCAGATGAAATACTCATGACAGTCTCCTTCTCGTTGTGAACCGCCCGGGTTATCGTTTCGGTGATGCCGGGGCAAGCAAACGCCAAAACTGCACCGAACTTTTCCGATAGAATGGCCCCCCTGCGGGCAGCCATCCACACAAATCGTGCTTGAAACAGCCACCGCGGCGCGCCAGGCGGCCTGCCTGTCCCGGCGCATATTCAATGAGGCGCTGTTATTTGTTTGTGTTGGTAAGTATAAGCCATAGGGCGGTTGCCATATAAGAAGAGAGAGGGGGGGAAGTGCATAAGCATCAGCCCGGCGGCGGGTATTCACCGCCGGGCTGGTACAAATTTGCTGATTAGTTACGATACAGCCAGTTGGCGGCTGGAGGGTCGTCTTGTATCTTCCTGGCTATGACTCGTCGGCTGAACGCTACAGTTTATCGGCATTTTCTGCCAGATATTCGGCGACACCTTCCGGTGTGTCTTTCATGCCTTTGTCACCTTTGTGCCACCCGGCAGGGCAGACCTCTCCGTGCTCTTCGGTAAACTGCAATGCATCGATCACCCGCAGCATTTCGTCGATATCACGGCCCAGGGGCAGGTCGTTAACGACCTGGTGCCGTACCACCCCGTCACGATCGATTAGAAAGGAGCCGCGGAATGCAACGGCGCCATCGGGTGTCTCCACATCGTAGGCCTTGCAGATGTTATGGGTCATATCGGCTACCATCGGATATCCTACCGGGCCGATACCGCCTTCTTTAACCGGGGTGTTGCGCCAGGCATTGTGGGTGAAGTGGGAGTCGATGGAGACACCGATCACCTCCACGTTGCGCTTCTTGAACTCTTCGAGCCGATGGTCAAACGCGATCAGTTCGGAAGGGCAAACAAAGGTGAAATCCAGTGGCCAGAAAAAAACGACCGCATAGTTGCCGTTACGGGCTTCGGTAAAATTGAACTCATCGACGATTGTGCCATCGCCAAGTACGGCGGGGGCGGTAAAATCAGGGGCCGGACGGCCTACAAGTACGCTCATGGGATGCTCCTTGGTTTGCTTGTTAGACTTGGTCTAAACGATGATTTTACACGATATCGGTTACCCGTCAACACCAGCTTGTTAACCCGGCAACAACAGTTATCGTATTCAGCCGCCATGTGCCGATCCGCTAACGGCTTCTCACATAAAAACAAACGGCCGGGGACTCCAACCCCCTTCAGCTCCGCGATATCACGCTTGTCAAGGGAACGAGCGCTGGTTGCCAGTGATGCCTTGAACTGAAGGACGCGTGAAGTCCTGAACGGTATCCACGATTGATGCCGGGTTAACAGTAATGTATCTGACTATTGTGAACTACTGTATCGTTTTTGTGAAGATAGAATCTCTGCTTTCGCTTCGTCTGCGCTGGCCCAGCCATCGATTTTCACCCATTTTCCCTTTTCCAGATCTTTGTAGTGTTCAAAGAAATGGCTGATTTGGGACAGCAACAGTTCGGGGAGATCGTCGGTGGAGCTGATGTCTGTATAGAGGGGAGACAGCTTGTCCACCGGAACGGCGATGATTTTTGCATCGACTCCCGACTCATCTGTCATCTTCAGCATACCCACCGGGCGGCAGCAGATGACGGCGCCGGTGATCAATGGGTGCGGTGTAACGACCAGTACATCGACCGGGTCACCATCTTCGGACAGGGTATGGGGAACAAAACCATAGTTGGCGGGATAGAACATGGCGGTAGCCATGAACCGATCCACCATCATGGCGCCACTCTCTTTGTCCAGCTCGTACTTGACCGGGGAGCTGTGCGCCGGGATTTCGATAACAACATTGATATTGTTGGGGATATCTTTGCCTGCGGTGATCTGTTCCAGATTCATTGTGTTGGTGCCTCGGATGGAGTTGTTGAAAACGATGCGGAATTATACTTGTTTGCCATGGTTGAGTCATGCATCATTCAGCTATCGCCCCGGCAACCGTGTACGCCGCATACCGGGTTAGTGACAACCATGAACTGTTGGAGAAGCTGTGATGAGAATCGTATTACTGGGAGCGCCGGGTTCCGGCAAGGGAACCCAGGGCAAGAAACTGGCGGAAAAATATGGCATACCGTCAATCTCTACCGGTGATCTGCTGCGAGCCGCCGTTGCAGCAGAAACGCCGCTGGGCAAACGCGCCAAAGTGGCGATGGATGCTGGACAACTGGTCTCCGATGATATCGTGGTCGGACTGATCCGCGAGCGCTTGAACGAGCCGGATACGGCAAGGGGCTTTATCCTTGACGGGTTTCCGCGCAACATGGCGCAGGCGGAAGCGCTGGATGCCATGCTGGATGAGATCGGCAGGCCCTTGCAGGTGGCGCTGCATATCGACGTGGATTTCGAGGTGTTGATGAAACGGCTCACCGGCCGGCGGACCTGTGAGTCCTGCGGCCAGATGTACAACATCCATACATCCCCACCCAGGGTGGAGGGGCGCTGTGATAGTTGTGGAGGCCGGCTTGTCCAGCGGGCGGACGACAACGAAGAGACTATCGGCAAGCGGCTCAAGGTCTATGAGTCTCAGACCATGCCGCTGATTGCCTACTACCGGCGGCAGGGAAAACTGCAAACCGTTAAAGGTGTGGGTGATATTGACGATATCTTTCTCAAGATCGTTACCGCACTTGAAGGAGTGGAATGAACAACCATTATGAACTGATTGCCATCGGCGGTGGTAGCGGGGGACTCTCCGTGGCGCAGCGCGCGGCTGCCCATGGCGCCCGGGTGGCCGTGGTGGAGAAGGCCGCGTTGGGCGGGACTTGCGTCAATGCCGGTTGTGTTCCAAAAAAAATCATGTGGTATGGCGCGGCCGTGGCGGGCGCATTGCGCGACTCGGCAGATTACGGGTTTACCATAGAACAGCATGGTTTCGACTGGGGCAAGCTGATTCGGCAGCGCGAAGCATATATTCAGGGGATTCACTCCTGGTATCAAACCTACCTGGCCGACAACCATGTGGACGAGATCCGGGGGACTGCCCGGTTTGCCGGTGAGCACGCTCTCGACATAGATGGCCAGCGCTATACGGCGGATCATATTGTCATCTCTCCCGGCGGCCGGCCGCTGGTCCCTGACGTTCCGGGCGCAGAACTGGGCATTACCTCAGATGGTTTTTTTGCGCTTGCCGGGCAACCGGAAGAGGTGGCGGTTATCGGCTCCGGTTATATCGCGGTAGAGTTGGCGGGCCTGTTGAATGCCCTGGGTAGTCGGGTGACGCTGGTGTTGCGCAAGCATCAGCTGCTGAAAGAGTTCGAACCAATGCTGCGCGAGACATTGATGGAAGAGATGCAGGAGAGTGGCGTCAATATCATTACCAACACGTCGGTGGCAGGTGTCGTGGAAGAGAAGAGCGGTAAGTTGCGCCTGGAGTGTAGCGGAGGGATCAGCTGCGCGGGCCTGGACACTGTTATCTGGGCAATTGGCCGCGTTCCCAATACGCAGGAGCTTGGTTTGGATGCCGCAGGGGTGGAAACGGATGGTCGCGGATTCGTTCTCACCGATGCCTGGCAGAACACCAATGTGGCTGGGGTCTACGCCATCGGCGATGTCACTGGCGCCGCCGCGTTGACACCAGTAGCCATTGCTGCCGGCCGCCGCCTGGCGGATCGTCTGTTTGGCGGAATCCCCGAGAGCAAGCTGGAATACAAAAACATCCCTACCGTCGTGTTCAGCCACCCGCCCATAGGCAGTATCGGTGTCAGCGAAGACGAAGCCCGCGCAGTGCACGGTGACGCGGTAAAAGTCTACCAGACCCGCTTTACCCCCATGTATCATGCTTTTACCCGGCACAAGCACATAACCGCCATGAAGCTGGTCTGCGTTGGCGCCGAGGAGAAGGTGGTCGGTTGCCACATTATCGGGTTGGGGGCGGACGAAATGCTGCAAGGCTTTGCCGTAGCTATCAATATGGGCGCAACCAAGCGGGATTTCGACAGTACGATTGCCATCCATCCAACCAGTGCGGAAGAGTTGGTGACGATGCGTTGACAGCGGCTGTTTTTTCAGCCGGGACGATGACTGCTCCTGAAATCCGCGCGCTATTTCCGTGTTGAAAAAGGGTTGTAACTATTCAGCATAGTATGAAACAAGCCGGTAACTGTTCAGATTGCCCCTGAAATTCGTCAGTTCAAGGCGAAAAATGGGAGTTTACGCGTGTAAATGACCGTTTTTCAACGCAGAAATGGCGGATTTCAGGGGTGAGCTGAATAGT